>CASDUB010000161.1 GCA_949283905.1 uncultured Lachnospiraceae bacterium
AATTTCTACTCACACGCCTCTTGCGAGGCGTGACATTCAGCGTGCAAATCAGACGTAGAGGTTGCGGATTTCTACTCACACGCCTCTTGCGAGGCGTGACCGCTACATTTAGTGTTAAATAGCGCTCACACCTCAATATATAGAGGCGGACTTTATTATTTATATTTTATATTGCTTTTTTAGCAAATAAAACGCTGTTTTTTCGGGCGAACCTCCTGTCCTTTTCAAATCACCAATGGTTCGCCTAATTGATTAAATTATTATAACACCTTCCGGGTCATAAGTTTTTTTAGCACCAACATGCTCCACTCTTCTTTTCCAATTATTCCCCAAATAATAAAACCTCAAGCTATCTTGTTCCGGATCAATCAATTTAAGCAGCCTGTCTTTTAATTTTAAGAATGAAGAATAATCTAAATCCGCTTCAAAAACCGAATTTTGAACACGTTGTGCATGATTTTGGCACTCCTTTGCGACTTTTCTAAGTCTTCTTTTTCCAGAATCGCTGACTGTACTGACATCATAACTAATCAAAACCATCATAATTACATCAACCTATTTTAATAAAAAAGAAGGATATATCTCAAAGTCACCACGAACATATTTAGCAAGTAAATTACTTTGCACATACGGTAAAAGTCCAAACGGTATTTTCTGCTTTAGATATGGATGCATCATATCTGATCGTTTTTTCTCCTGCCAACGCGTGAGAACTTTTTTTCGACCCTCGTCATTTAATAGAGTTGCTCCGGAAATCTGCTTTTCAAAATCTTTTTCACCCAATATTTGCAAATTCAAAAGCGTAATTACAAATCTTTCTACCAAACACCGAACTTCTTCTACAAGATCACACGCAAGCGAAACTCGTCCGCTCCTTAGTGTATGACAATATCCAATGTAGCTATCCAATCCAACTGTTTCCAAAGCTGCTGCAAACTCGGATGTCGCAAGTGTATAAACAAAAGATAATGCTGCATTTATCGGATCTAACGGAGGACGTTTTGTGCGCAGTTCAAAAGTAAACGGAACTTTTTTATTTGTAATAAGCTTATTAAATATCGAAAAATAGCTTTGAGCGCAATATCCTTCTATGCCTACAATTTCCTCGATTTTTTCTGCACTGAAAACCTTATCTATTCCATCTTTTAAAATATCAAGTACTTGCTGGATTTCTCCATCTTCACGTAGTTCCTCATTATCATGCAATGTACGTTTAATCAGCTGTCTCGAATTGCTAAACTTAGCAGCCATCGTGTTTTGTGCCAACACAAGTCCGCTTTCACGGAACTTATCGATCTGTGCTACTCTTAAAAAGACATTACCTTTTGTTTCCCCGCATACCTTTGCCAAAAATTTTCCACTGGGTGAGATAAAATTAATAGGTATAGTTTTACTTACGCACTTTCCCATTAAAGCAGGCGAACAGCCAATATAATTGAAGCAAACGATATTTTCCACATTATCAAACGGGATCCTGAGCTTTTCTTCACCATCAATTTTGCAGACAAGATTTTCTCCATCTAATGTCAAGTATGACATTTCATTGGTTACATATATCGTATTAAGCAGTTTTCTCATTCTTCTGCCCTCTCAATTTTATTTATCGCTGCTTTAACATCTTTAATCGGCTTAATCGCCGGCATGCACATATCTTTCATTGAACACCCGCTGCATTTTTGTCCTTTCCGTATAGCCGGGATCTTTCCTTCGTCAAGAAATTGCCGCATTTCTTCAAGCATATTTAAAAGTTTTTCATTATAAATCGAAAAGTTTTCTCTTAATGGCAAAGAAATACGTTTCTTCACATCCGCATAATAAATCAAACCATCGCTATCGCCGCCAAAAACATAATCTACACATAGTTTTTGGGCAAATACTTGCATTAAATCATCTTCTCTGTACGCTTTACCTTTTGGCTGCGTAGGTTTGTATTCTATAATAGTAATTTTATACTTTTCGCTACTCCCATATACTGGTACGCCTGTATCATCAGGCGCAAGCTCAAGACAATCAACTACACCATATAAGTTATAACCCTCCTCATCATTATATACAGGCACGGAAGTAAAAACTTTTTTACCCCTTGATGTATAATTATTATTCGGGTCATGAACTCTGTCATGCATAAGATTCGCTTTTGTAACAAAAAAGTTTTCCGCCCATGCCTTATCTATTTCCAGGAGTCCCCATCTATGCGGACAATACATATAATGTTGAATAGACCTTATCGTTATTTCTATAGAATTCATATTTTTTCCATAAGTTCAACGCCATCCGGCATCTGTCTGTCAACAGTTATTTCATAATCCCCAAAAGCACGCGGTGGTTTGTTTTCTTTTTCCTGCACAGATATCTTGTCAAATAGGATGTGTGACGGACAATTCCCAAGCACATTATCATGTTTAAATACATATAATTTGCGCATACACATTTTTCCTCTTGCCGCGCTATGGTCATTTTCAAACATATTTATAATTGCATTCCAAAGCAATTCCACATCTTCTTCAGAAAGGTCCGTGCTTTTATTTGCAAGTGCGGCCGACACATATCCTTCCGCTTTATAAAGTGCATAAGGTATAATGCTTTTTCTGCCCATTTCTGTCTCGCCGGTTTCTTTTCTGTCTTCTGTAGTCCTTGCCTGACGCGTAATAGTTACTTCTTCAACATTTATAGGCGAAATACTTCTGGCAAAATTAATTTGAATCGGTCCTCTTACAATTCCGCAAGGATCTGAACCTGTAGACATAACCGCACCAAATGCTCTTACATCAAAATAGTTTTTACACATATAATTTCGTGCAGCTTTCACATCATCCGGTTTCTTCCCTTTATTTCCTGTTTCAAGCCCTTCAGCTTCATATGCCTCTGTAAATTTAGCATTCAAATACCTGTCCGGCTTTATCAATATGTTATATCCGGGTTCACCCTCCTTTACTAATTCAACATAATTTCTTATTTTTCTTTTTATGCATACATCTGTTATATATCCATATCCCGATTCAACATCTATTCTTGGTGCATTTCCTGCATCCGGATCACCATTTGGATTTCCGTTTTCTACATCGAACAACATTATAAAATCGTATCTGTTATTAATTGCCATTTATTCTTCCTCCATTAAATTATTTTTTTCGTTCTTTTCAAAAAAGCTCTGATACTGCTGATAATATCCGATAATAAATTTACCCTGATTTTTTAATGAAAGCATTTCCGGAAATTCGCCATCAATATTATCAATGATTTCCCCTATTAACTTATTGTAATAGACAGGATATTTTACTTTCTTTAAATGGTTTTGTGCAAGATCCAATAATTTAGGAAAAACAAGCACCGGCTTTGCTGAAGCAGACGCAAAATATGAGTCCTTTATAGTTCGATTTAAAGAATTATTTGATGCTTCCTGCTGTAATTTTTCCAAAGCTGCAAACAGCCTTCCACACAAATATGCCTGATCATGATTTGATTTGTCCAATGACACTTTTAATTCCTCCTTTTTTTCTTTTCTATTGACACATGCTTTTATTAACCCCATTCTTATCTGCTGACTTATTCGACCTATGTCACTGTCAGTTCTTACTCGTCTTACTACTGTATCCAACAAATCATCCGGCAGTGTCATACCATATATTATCGTTTCAAAGAGCTTAGCCATTAATGCCGGATTCACCTTTTGGTTGCTGCTTTTAGGCGAGACGAGTTCTTTTTTTATTGCATACAACGGAACCGGATGCATTTCTTTCGTTATTTGCATATCATTTTGAAATCTTGCTATATTCCAAAGAACATCTGCAAATTTCTTTCTTATAATAAACTTTAAAGATAGT
>CASDUB010000162.1 GCA_949283905.1 uncultured Lachnospiraceae bacterium
ACCTGATGAGTATTTCCCTGAAGTTTTTTGATCATTTTGAACGCGTCTGACTCATCATGAGGCTTCCCGAGTATCTCCTTGTCAAGCGACACAACAGTATCGGCTCCGAGCACTACGCCTTCCTCTGTTCCTGACGCTATGTCAAGACATTTGCGCTCGGACAGCAGTTCCACCAGTTTATCCGGCCTTTTTTCATCGGTATGTTCATCGGCGCCGCTCGGGATCACTACAGGCTCTATGCCTATCTGCAGCAGCAGCTCCCTTCTTCTCGGAGAACCCGACGCCAGTATTATCTTTGAAATATCTTTCATTTTTTATTAAATCTGCTTTCTGTAATTTAAAGCTTCTTCTATTAAAACAAGTTCTTTTTTTATTTCTTCACGCCTTTTTTGCGCTGCCGAACTTTTTTCCAGCCTGTCAAGGATCGTTTCGTACCTGCTCTTTTCTTTCTGCAGAAATCCCCTGAATATATCTTTTTGATTTTCAAGAATGCATGGTCCGTATTTATACTGTATCTCCGAAAGCGTCTGTTCTTCGCCTGTATTGACCGCTTTAATAACGGGATAATATTTTCCGCATTCAGTGACGAGTTCTTCGCCGACGATCTTAAAGCCCAGCCGGCAGATGCATTTTCTGACTTTGTCGTCATCCGACTGAGGCTCAAGCACAAGTTCTGAAGCCGAAAGGACGGTTTCTTTCCCCTCTGACAAAATCCTTTCGATGAGAGTTCCTCCCATCCCCATGATCAGAATCGTATCGGCCTCTCCGGGATCAATTGCGGAAAGTCCGTCCGAAAGTCTGACTTCAATTCCGTCTGACGCCTTATACAGTCCGATATTTTTTTCGGCTGCATTTAAAGGTCCCTTATTAATATCCGCGGCTATACATTTTTTCGCAATTCCTTTTTTATATAAATATACAGACACATATCCGTGATCGCAGCCGATATCGGCGACCCGGTTTCCCTTTGTGACCATGTCGGCTGCCGCTTTCATCCTGACGGAGATTTCCGGCAGGCCGTGTTCGATCTTTTCCATATTACTCAAGGTAATCTCTGAGCTTTCTGCTTCTGCTCGGATGACGGAGCTTTCTGAGCGCTTTAGCTTCGATCTGTCTGATACGTTCACGCGTTACGTTGAATACTTTTCCTACTTCTTCAAGAGTTCTTGCTCTTCCGTCGTCCAGTCCGAAACGAAGGCGCAGTACTCTCTGTTCCCTGTCGGTAAGAGTATTCAGAACTTCCTCCAGCTGCTCCCTGAGCATTGTAAATGCCGCGGCGTCTGCCGGAACGGGAACATTGTCATCCTGAATAAAGTCTCCGAGGTGGCTGTCTTCTTCTTTTCCGATAGGAGTTTCGAGGGATACCGGCTCCTGGGATATCTTCAGGATCTCACGCACTCTGTCCACGCTTAAATCCATCTGTTCGGCGATCTCTTCAGGAGTCGGCTCACGTCCGAGTTCCTGCAGCAGCTGTCTCGATACTCTGATAAGTTTGTTGATAGTTTCAACCATATGCACCGGAATACGTATCGTTCTCGCCTGATCGGCAATGGCTCTTGTTATTGCCTGGCGGATCCACCATGTCGCATAAGTTGAAAATTTATATCCCTTTGTATAATCAAATTTTTCGACTGCCTTTATAAGTCCGAGATTGCCCTCCTGTATAAGATCAAGGAAAAGCATACCGCGGCCTACATAACGCTTCGCGATAGAAACAACGAGTCTCAAGTTTGCCTCGGCAAGCTGCTGCTTTGCTCTCTCGCTTCCGTTTTCCATCTGTTTGGCAAGTTCGATCTCTTCTTCCGCCGAAAGAAGAGGCACCTTTCCGATCTCTTTAAGATACATACGCACAGGATCGTCAACTCCGACGCCTTCCGGAACCGAAAGATCGATATTTTCAACGTCGATCTCCTCCTCTTCAAGCTCCAGATCATCATCTTTAAGAAGAAGCATGTTTTCGAATTCCGCATCAGAATCGGTATCGGGGATCTCGATAACGTCGATGCCGTGTCCTTCAAGATACTTAACTACTTTGTCTATCTGTTCTTCAGTCAGACTGATGTCCTTAAAATAGTCGTTTATCTCCTGTTTTGTAAGAAGGTCGTCCTTCTTTTTGCCTTTTTCCATAAGGTTTTTGATGTGCTCAAGGAGTTTTTCCTTGCTCACTTTTTCTTTTTCAGCGCTCATCTTTAGCCTCCTGTATGTATATTAATGAGTTGCCCGACAAATGGGCGGTTATATATTCTTTTTCATTTCTTCCAGATTCTTTTTTTCAGCCATTACTCTCTGGAACGCCGCCATGTCAGAAAGAGGGAGATTTTCGATCTTTCTTTCAAGGCTTGCCGTCTTGACGCTCAGCATTACTTCTTTTATCGCTTTATTAAAATCTTCTTCCTTTTCGGGGAGCAGCGAGCCCTCTATGATTGCCGCAGCGTCCGACTTTTCTGAAGATTCTTCGAAATAATTTAGAACTGAGACTGGATTGAATTTCCCTTCTTCGTACATTTTAAACAGACTGTCCGCCATTATCCTGTTAAGGCCTTCCGAAAAATCCTCCGAGCCTACATATTCCCTGACCATATCTATCGTTTCAGGTTTCTGGCATATCCACGAGAGAAGGATCTTTTCAGCCCTGTCCCCCGTTTTATTTTCTTTCTTTTTATAAGGCTTGTCTGTCATCTGCGGAGTTTCTTCTGCCCTGACACCCTGCATGGCGAGTTTTCCCAGCTGCCGCTTTAATACTTCCGGAGCTATGTTATACATTCTCGAAACGCTCGCGACATAACTGTTCCTCTCTATCTCATCGGAAAATGTCATCAGCTTTCTCGCAGCTTCGTGATAAAAATCGCTCGAAGCCTGCGGATCCGTCATGTCATAGCTTTCATAAAGTATCCTTATTTCAAACATGAATCCGTTCTCGGCTTTTTTTATACGCTCTTCGAGAGCTTCCCTTCCCCTTGCCTTTATAAATTCATCGGGGTCCTTGAACGGCTTCAGATCGACTATCTTTGTATTTAATCCCGCGCTTCTTAAAAGAGGCACCGCTCTTAAAGCAGCTTTTATGCCGGCTGTGTCGCTGTCATACATAAGATATATGTCTTTCGTATATCGGTGCAGAAGCGCCGCCTGCTGCGACGTCAGCGCCGTTCCGAGGGATGCTACCGCATTTGTGAATCCGGCCTGATGAAGTGATATGACGTCCATATAGCCTTCACAGATGATCATGCTTTTTGCTCTCGAACTCCTTGCCAGATAAAGCCCGTAAAGATTGCGGCTTTTATCGAACAGCTTTGTTTCCGGAGAATTTAAATATTTGGGTTTTGCATCTCCGAAAACCCTTCCGCCGAAACCGATGACCTTTCTGTTCAGATCCATTATCGGAAACATGACCCTGTTCCAGAACTTTTCCTGCATAGTATTTTTGGCTTCGTTAAAAGTAAAAAGTCCCGATTCCTTTAAATCTCTGTCTGAATGTCCTTTTTTCTTGAGATATCCGTACAGTCCGCTCCCGCTTTTTCCGGTATACCCGAGCCCGAAATGTTTTATCGTCTCGACAGAGATCCCTCTGTCGGTCAGGTATTTCATGGCGACTTTTCCTTCCTGCGAATGCAGTTTGTAATAATAAAACATCGCCGCGTCTTTTTGTATGTTTAAAAGTCTCGTCTTTTCGGAAGCGGCCTTCTTCTGTTCCGGCGTAACGTCGTTTTCCGGGATCGCGATGCCGGCCCTGTTCGCAAGGCTGACTATCGCCTCCTGAAAGCTCATCCTGTCATACTCCATTATAAAGTTAAATACGTCTCCGCTGGCGCCGCACCCAAAGCAATGATATGTCTGCCTTCCCGGATGTACCGAAAACGAAGGCGTCTTTTCATTGTGAAACGGGCACAGCCCCATATACGAAGACCCTTTTCTCTGGAGCTTCACATATCCTGATATTATATCCTCGATATTGTTTGCCGCCCGAACCTTTTCTATAAAATCTTCGGAATAACGCACTTTGTCTCATCACTCCTGCCTGTGTATACTGTTAAGTGAATCAAATGATGTCAAGTTCAAAAGGTTTTTCGACCTCTACTATCAATATACTGCTTAACTTCCTCTTATCCTTTAATTGTTTTGAAAGTTTTTATAAAAATATTGAAAACTATCTGTGAAATTGGTATACTGTTTCGGATGTAAGTACTTATTATATAAAAAATAAGGAGACAACTCATGAAAAAATTAATCAACGAATTCAAAGAATTCATTTCAAGGGGAAGTGTCGTTGACCTTGCCGTAGGTATCATCATAGGTTCCGCATTTACGGCGATCGTTACATCGCTTGTAAATGACATTATCATGCCTCTTATCTCTCTTATCACAGGAGGTCTTGATTTCTCAATGTGGAACATAGCTCTTACAAGTGCTGCTGACGGTCCTGTTTTCGCAATGGGATCATTTATATCAGCCGTTATCAATTTCCTGATCGTTGCGTTTGTAATCTTCATGCTTATTAAAGCTCTCAACAAGTTCAACCGTAAAAAAGACGATGCTCCTGAGGCTCCGACAACAAAGAAATGTCCTTACTGCCTCAGCGAAATTCCTATCGAAGCTACAAGATGCGCTCACTGTACATCAGAACTTCCGGTTGAAGAGAAATAATAAAAACAAAATACGATTCGGGGCGAAGAGTATGACTCTTGGCCCCGATTTTTTATAAGGTGATCATCTATGAAAAAAAATGAAATCTTAAAAATATACGGTACAGACTATAAGACGCAGACAATATCCCTGCTTGAATATTCAGACTTGGCTTCTGAAATATCCGACGTCTCTTTAAGAATAGGGATAAAGCCTAACCTCGTAACTCCTTCGCCCGCCTCCTACGGCGCTACTACCCACCCTGAGATAGTCGCCGGAATCATCGAATATCTGCAGGATAACGGTTTTTTTAATATTACGATACTTGAAGGATCCTGGGTCGGTGACAAAACAAGCGAAGCTTTTGAATACTGCGGCTACAATACTCTCGCTAAAAAATACAATGTAAAGCTTGTCGATACGCAGAAAGTTCCTTCCGTAAAAGTATCGGCAAACGGTTTAGACCTCAATATATGCGAGACCGTAAATAAGATCGATTTTCTGATAAACGTCCCTGTTCTCAAGGGGCACTGCCAGACAAAGATCACTTGCGCCCTCAAAAACATGAAGGGTCTTATACCGAATTCCGAAAAAAGACGTTTTCATACAATGGGACTTCACAAACCGATCGCCTGTCTTAACAGCGTCATACATCAGGATTTTATTGTCGTCGACAACATCTGCGGAGATCTTGATTTCGAAGAAGGCGGAAACCCGGTTGTCTCCAACTGCATAATGGCAGCAAAGGATCCTGTGCTTTTAGACGCTCATGTCTGCACGCTCCTCGGTTACGATATAAAAGATGTCCCCTATATAGGCATGTCCGATAAACTGAATGTCGGCAGCTGCGATACCGCTTCTTTAAAAATCACCGTTGCAGGCGGTACTGCGGCTGATGCCCATATTTCCGAAAAGCGCGTTCTCGATGTCAGCTATGCCGCCGACGATGCAGATTCCTGCAGCGCCTGCTATGCCATGCTGGTACCGGCTCTTTTAAGACTGAAAGAAGAGGGGCTTTTAGAAAATCTGCCGTGTAAAATAGCCATAGGCCAGGGTCATCGAAAAAAAAGCGGACTTTTAGGAGTAGGAAACTGCACTTCCGCCTTTAAACACAGTGTCAAAGGCTGTCCTCCGTCGGAAGAGGACATTTACTCCTCATTAAAATCTTTTATTTTAAATCTTTGATTCTCTCTTCAAAAGTGCTATGATACTATTACTACAGTTATTGAATTTGCGAAAGGTTTTAGAATGGATATTACAGAATTAAGAAGCCGGATAAACGAAATAGACGATAAACTCACAAAGCTCTTTATCGACCGTATGAATGTCTCTGCGCAGGTTGCCGACTACAAGATCTTAAACAACATGCCGGTAAAAGACGCGCAGCGCGAACAGGAGCTGCTGAACAATCTTGCCGAAAAAGCAGGAAAGATGTACGCGCCCTATGTAAGAGCGCTCTATGCCGAGATCCTTGACCTCAGCCGTCAGCTCCAGTCTCTGATAATCCAGATAAATTCGATCGATTACGGACTTATCGGCGAAGATGTTTCATACAGCTATTCAAAATGGATCCACCACGCCATGGGAAACAGAAGTTTCGGACTTTATTCCATTCCTGTGGACATTTTGCCTGTTCTGTTCTCAAGACGTCCGTTCAAAGGATTAAATGTCGCCTCATCTTATAAAGCTGAAGTAGTCAAATACTGCGACAAACTGGATCACACAGCGCAGCGCACGGGATTTGTAAATACGATCCTTAAAGAGGAAGACAACACCCTTACAGGCTACAACACCGAATACGACGGCATTATCACAACCGCCTCTATCGCGAAAATAGATTTTAAGGGCAAAAAAGTAATGATCCTCGGAAACGGTTCTTTCGCTTCATCCGCAGCGATCGCAGCGCAGGACAAAGGCGCTTCAGAGATCATTTCAGTTACACGTACCGGAAAGATCAATTTTAACAACATATATGAACATACCGATGTCGACATAATCATCAACGGAACTCCTATCGGAATGACGCCGAACGTAAAATCTTCGCCTGTCGATCTTTCGAAATTTCCTCATCTTTCAGGAGTTCTTGACGCGGTATTCACTCCTGTTAAGACGAAGCTCATAAGCCAGGCGATAAAACTCGGCATTCCGTGCGAAGACGGTCTTACGGCTCTCATCGCAAAGTCCGCCAAAACATCGGAGCTCTTCGGTTTTGAAGCCGGCGAAAACATCTGCAACGACTTATATGCAGAGTTAACTTCTTTTATCGAATAAAATTTATGAAACATGTGCCCTCCGGGCACATAAAAAGACGCGGCATCAGTCTTTAAAAGACATTACCGCGTCTTTAATTTTATACTGTGATCTCCACCTCTGCTTCCGCCTTAAAATCCTCTTCTTTCACAGGATCTATCTGCGGCATATCATCAACAGATGAAAATCCGAATCTTATCAGAAACTCCTCTGTCGTTCCGAATAATATCGGACGTCCCGGCGCATTGAGTCTTCCCACTTCCTTAACCATGTTGTATTCGATGAGCCTGTTCACCGCATGATCGCTCGATACGCCCCTGATCTTTTCTATATCGCTTTTTGTAACCGGCTGCCTGTAGGCTATAACCGACAGAGTTTCCATCACGGCATCCGTCAAAACAGGTTTTCTCGGATTTTTTGCAATAGCCACAAGATCTTCATAAAATTCAGACTTTGTTACAAGCTGATATGAATCTTCCAATTCAACCAGCTGTATCCCCCTGTCTTCGCTTTCATAAACTTCTTTGAGAGCTTCGGCGGCATTTTTTACTTCGGCTTTTGTTATCCCAAGAGCCTCTGCAAGCCGCGAAATCTCTACCGACTCTCCCACTGAAAAAAGGATCGCTTCTATTTTCGCGCAGATCTTATTAATATTCATCCTTTGCACTCTCTCCTTCTTCAAATGTATTGCCCGCTTCTCCGAAAATGCTTTCATCGATAACCGCATCTTCATCTTCCAGCGACTCGATCATTATCTCTCCGAAGATCTCATCCTGAGTAATCCTTATCTTGCTGTAGTGAATAAGTTCCAGCACGGCAAGAAACGATACTACTACGGTAACTTTATCGCTGTCTTTTTCAAGAAACTCTCTAAAAGACAGTTTTCGCTTTTTGATTGCCGTCAGCTCAAGGGTTCGCATCTGTTCTCCTACAGAAACCGGCTCTTTTTCGATCTTTGAAAACCGGCTTCTTATGGGGTCGATCTTGCTCTCCTGACGTCTTACGATTTCTTTATATGTTTCAAGAAGTTTTTCGAGGGTAACTCCTTGAAATAATTCTTCGGTGTTAACCGGCGCTCTGTAGTTCAAAACTTCCGCCGGCAGCGAAGGATCTTTTGTAAGGCAGATTCCCGTTTCATCCATTTTATCCCTGAGGATCAGCGACATATATTTATATTTTTTGTACTCTATCAACCGTCTGACAAGCTCTTCCCTCGGATCGCCCTCTTCAAGTTCCTCATCCTCTTCTTTCGGCAGAAGCATCCGGCATTTGATATCGAGAAGCGTCGCCGCCATGACCATAAACTCGCTGGCCAGATCCATATCCTCTATATCAAGAGCTCTGACATATTCAAGATACTGATCCGTTATCTCCACTATCGGTATGTCATAGATATCTATTTTATTTTTATCTATCAAATGCAGCAAAAGGTCAAGGGGGCCTTCAAACGCCGTCAATTTAACCAACAGAGCCATATTTAATCATCCTTTTAATTTATATATACATCAACAGACACAAGTTCACGCGGATTGTGAACTCTCACCGGAATCGTATGCTCTCCGATCCCGGCGCTGATTATTGCGAATTTATTGTTTTCTTCAAATTTTCCGTGGGCATTATACGGAAAAAACGAAGGATCAGGACTTATAAGCCCCATGTTTTTACCTATCTGCATAACTCCGCCGTGATAATGTCCGCTTAGGGAGATGTCGGCTCCCCACTTAAGATAATCCGACATATATTTCGGAGTATGCGCCATAAGAATATTTATACTGTCTTTTTGAGGTTTTCCCAAAAAATTTTCTATATAATCATCCGGCATCTTCAGCCTTGAAAAGCGTTTATAATAAATACGCCCGATCGTAAGCCCGTATAAGGCAACTTTAATGCCGTTTACATAAACTTCTGTCATTTGGTTATCGAGAAATTCGATATTTTCATCTTTTAACAGGCCGGTATATTCATCATACATACTTCCGTATGTTTCGGGATAAATTCTTAATCTGTACTCATGATTTCCAAGAGCATAATATACTTTTGTTTTTTGCGAAAGTCTCTTCATAAACTCCGCCGCCGTTTTTACGGATTTTCCGGGATGCGCGACCGGCATATCGCCGCCGCAAAGGACAAGGTCCGCATTTTCCTTTTCCACCAGGTCAAGAAGTTCTTCGCCCTTTTCTCCCCACAGGCAGTTATGCATATCCGACAGGAATACAAACTTAAAGCGTCCTTTATTAAGTTTTTGTCTGCTTAAGTCCAGACGATAATAAGTTACTTTACCTTTTTTCATTCGACCACCTTATCCGGAAAATCCATCGGCATATACAACAATACAGCCGACATTGCCGGCTGTATTGCATAAGTTACATCTGATTAGTTAAATTTACGTTTTCTAGCAGCTTCAGATTTCTTTTTACGACGAACGCTTGGTTTCTCGTAATGCTCT
>CASDUB010000163.1 GCA_949283905.1 uncultured Lachnospiraceae bacterium
ATCAAAGCGCAGCTTGACGATTTTGTTGTGGGACAGGAACAGGCAAAAAAAGTTATGTCTGTTGCGGTATATAATCATTACAAGAGAATACTTTCGCCTGAGAATTCGGATGTTGAGATTCAGAAATCAAATATGCTTATACTCGGACCTACGGGAAGCGGAAAAACATATCTTGTTCAGACCCTTGCAAGAATATTAAATGTTCCCCTCGCGATAACTGACGCGACTTCCCTTACGGAAGCCGGATATATAGGCGACGACGTTGAAAGCGTTATCAGCAAGCTTCTGGCGGCGGCGGACAACGATGTTGACAGAGCTCAGAAGGGAATCGTTTTTATCGACGAGATAGACAAGATAGCTAAAAAGAAAAATACGAATCAGAGAGATGTGAGCGGCGAAGCGGTACAGCAGGGACTGCTCAAACTCCTTGAGGGAAGCGAAGTCGAAGTGCCTGTAGGCGCGACAAATAAAAACGCCATGGTGCCGATGACTACGGTAGATACAAAAAACATACTTTTTATTGTCGGAGGCGCTTTTTCGGGTCTTGCCGATATAGTAAAAGAGAGACTTAACAAGAGAACCGGAATGGGATTCAATACCTCTCTTAAAGATCAGTTTGATAATGATAAGGACATCTTATTAAAAGCAAACTGGGAAGATTTAAGGGCGTTCGGCATGATTCCTGAGTTTTTGGGACGACTTCCGATACTTACGGCGCTTCAGGCTCTTGACGAAGAAATGCTCGTCAAGATTTTGAAAGAGCCGAGAAACGCTATCTTAAAGCAGTATGAAAAACTGCTTGAAATGGATGAAGTAAAGCTTACTTTTGAAGAAGACGCGCTCAAGGCCATAGCGAAAAAAGCGCTTGAAGTCGATACCGGCGCGAGAGCTCTAAGGGCTATTCTTGAAGAGTATATGCTTGACATAATGTATGAAGTTCCGAAAGACAACAATATCGGACAGGTTATCATCACAAAAGAATATATTGAACATACAGGCGGACCGCGTATTATTATGAGAGGACAGGAGTATTATCTGCCTGAAAATTAAGAAAACAGGAGGGACAAGGGTATACTTTGTCCCCCTTTTTGAAAGAATATGAGAAAAAACAAAACTATTTCGACTATTATCATATTGATGATAATTGCAATAATCGCCGTTCTTGCGTTTATGCTTCCGAAGAGCACCCTTGAAAGTTTTCTTCCTCAGGAAGCGGTAAATGCAATAGACGACGTTAAAAGCTTTGTCGCGGATAAGATAGAAGAGATAACGGGTGAATATATCAATACCGAAGATACGGAAGCCGTGAGGAAACATTATTCAGCCGATGACGGCGGAAGTGAAGAGCCCCTGCAGACCGACGGGAATACAGATACAAATGTTGAAGAGATCGTTAGGATCATAAGGGAGTCTCTGGATGCAAGGAATACGACTGTAGAAATAACAAACGCATCATCCGAATCGATAACTGAAGCAGTAAATATCGTATATAAGCTTCCTTATTATTTCTGGCTAGACAGGGAGTATAAGACCGTGTCGTTCGGAAACAGAGTGACAATAAATTTCACTTCGGCGTTTGAAGACATAGACGCGGCTCAAAGCATGATAGATAATTCGGCGGCTCAGATACTTTCGGGCATATCGGAAGATACCTCCGATTACAGAAAGGCGAGAGCCGTTTATGAGGGACTGATAAACAGCATAACGTACAACAGGGGTGAAACCGACGATACAGACGCCGGTATATACGGTGCGCTTGTTGAAAAAACATGCGTCTGTGAAGGATATGCCAAAGCATTTGTCTATCTGATGGAAAAGGCAGGTCTGGCGGCCGACATATATACCGGAACTGCGGTAACAAATGAAGGAAATACCGAGCTTCATGCCTGGAACAGCGCCGTGCTCTACGGACAGCTGTATTATTTTGATGTGACATGGGCCGACCAGGATGACGGAGAGATATATTATGACTGGTTCGCCCTCACATCAGAGCAGATAGGAAGAACGCATATCCCGGATGAAGGATCGGCTATGCCTTACACTGATTCAACAGACTGCAATTATTATTATCTGAATGAAATGATCATGTACAGCGGCGACGAGGAAGAACTGAAAAACATGATCCTGCAGCAGGGATACGATGTTGAACTGATGTGTATAAATCAGGAGGCTTTTAGAAATGTATGCGCCGTGGTGAAGGACTCGGCGAGGATGTCTATAGTATGTCAGAGCGCCGGAATGCAGGCTTCCGGGTATGAATATTCTATAAATGACACCGTGTATACGCTGAAAATATCATTCTATTAGCACTTCAAATTTTAAAATGGATGTAGTACAATAAAATGATATCAGGGTCAAAAGTACATATATCATTATACAAACGCATTATACTATGTATAATACGCTTGTATAATGATATATGACTTTGTGACCCGCAAAACACCGAAAAGCAGCCATTTTTCATGGAAAAATGAGCGGATTTGAGGTGTTTTAGAATTGCGGGAGCATGAAATGCGGAGCAATTCGTGATATCATTTAGATTAAAATGCCTTTTAATCTAAATATCATGAAATGATATCAGGTTCCGGAATCATGATTTTTACATGATCAAATGACGCGATGAATCTGATATTTGGGGAATAAATAAAGGAGGTATTATTGATGAAATGTACAAACTGCGGATTTGACAATCAGGAAGACGCGCTTTTTTGTGAAGCCTGCGGTTCACCGCTGATAAAACCTGTTTCGTATGATAACGATCCGCTTCATAAGGGTGTTGACAACTCCGGATATAATAACGGCCAAAACAATGGTCAGTATAACGGCCAAAATAATAGCGGCTATAATGATCAATACAACGGTCAATACGGCGGCGGTTATAATGATCAATACAACGGTCAATACGGCAACGGTTACAACGGCCGATATCAGGATCAATATAACGATCAGTATGGTTATAACGACGGATATATGGATGACCGCCAGTGGGAGGAAGAAAGACAGCGCCGCATCGAACAGCGGAAAGCAAGAAGAATATACGAGCAGAAAAAAGAAAACAGAAAGATAATAATAATAGGCATTGTTATCGCCGCAGCTATCGCTGTGATAGGCGTGGCGGCATTTTTCGGCGTGAATTATTTCATGGGCAACAGTCAGACAAGTCAGAATCAGCCGGAAAGCACTATCGAAAATCCGATAAAGAACAAAGATAATAACACAACGCCTACGCCTGAGGTTACAAAAGAGCCGGAATTGACTCCGAGCGCAACGCCGACTCCGACTCCAACGCCTACACAGACTCCAAAACCGACGCCGACAGTTACGCCTACGCCGGAACCGGAACTTACGGCTCAGGTAAAAACCGCTTCATCTGTAGATAAGAGCGGATACAGCAAAGTAGTTATTTCAAGCTCAAGCGCTTCATCTACAATCAAACAGGAAAACTACGACAATTCGTCGAACATGACATACGACGGAGACGTTATCACTTCATGGCAGGAAGGCGCTGAAGGATACGGCATAGGTGAATTTTTACATTATGAGTTCGCAAGAGAATACGATATAAAATGTATCACATTTAACATGGGTAACTGGAGGACAGAAGAGCTGTTTTACCAGAACTGCCGTCCGAAAGACATCACGGTTTGGGTAGGAGACAAGTCTTTTGATATCACCGTTCCTGACGGAATGACCGAGTATTGCATGGAACTTTCGAGAGAAGTGCCTGCGTCAGAGGTGTTTATTCAGATAAACAGCGTATACACAGAGGGAACAGATTGCGAAGATACATGTATTTCTGAGGTTGGAATTTACGGTAAATGATAATGAAAAACAACGATAATAAGAGCAGCATAATAAAATGGTTGATCTTTATATTGATTGCCGTGGCTGTTTTTACGGCAGTTGTGATTATTTTTGCCAAAATCAGAGATGTAAAAGCCGATATTGAGAGATCGGAAGAGGCATCAAAAAAAGTTGAAGCAAGAGCTGAGAGCAAGCCGGAGGTGGGCGTAAAGCTCACGCCGGCGCCTTCAAAAACAGATAAAGAAGAGACACAGAAATCTGACGTTAAAACAGAAGAGCCGGAGCCTGAAATCGTTGTGCTGGAAAGCCTTGAAGGCGTGAGTGCGGGGACTGTTTTAAAAGAGGAGGAGCTTGATCTGACAAGCCTTGATAAATATTTTGTATCTTACGAAATATCGGATGAGATATTTGAAAGGATATACGGCGATGACAGATCGTATAAGACGTACTGCAATGTACCGAGAGAAGATCTCTGTTATATAAAAATGCTTCACAGAGGCTTTGATGAGAAGATACATGTCGGAGAGATGATAGTCAATAAGGCAATCGAAAGCGATGTCATAGAGATATTCACCGAGTTGTTTAAGAATGACTATCAGATAGAAAAAATGCTTTTGATAGATGAGTATGGAGCCGACGATTTTATCTCGATAGACAACAACAATACATCGGCTTTTAATTATCGCCTTGTTACGGGCGGAGACACGGTTTCTATGCACGGATGGGGAATTGCTATTGATATTAATCCTTTGCAAAATCCGTACATATGGAGCGACGGAGCAGGCGGATGGCTGTGGGAAGACAGAGACGCTGATCTCTATCTTGACAGAGACGCCGAGGACGCCAAAGAGCGCCATATGATAAATCATGATGACCTGTGTTATCAGCTGTTCGCCGAGCATGGATTTACATGGGGCGGAGACTGGGAAAACCCGATAGATTACCAGCATTTTGAAAAGCGGGTTGTTTCGTATTAAACTAAAAAGCTTATTATTAATTTATATAGAAAGAAGATGTTTAAAATGATTAAGATTGACATTATTTCAGGATTCCTTGGAGCCGGAAAGACTACTCTCATTTCAAAATTATTAAAGGACAGCTTTAAGAATGAGCAGGTCATTATTATTGAAAATGAGTTTGGCGAGATAGGGATAGACAGCGGATTTCTCAAATCAACGGGTATTGAGATTCGAGAGATGAATTCAGGATGTATATGCTGTTCTCTTGTAGGAGACTTTGGGAAAGCGCTGCAGGAAGTTATTAACCAATATGAACCGGACAGGATCATTATCGAACCGTCGGGCGTAGGAAAGCTTTCTGATGTAAAAAAAGCAGTACTTGACGCGGGCGATAAACTTAACAAAGAAGTACAGATCGACAGCGCTACGGCTGTTGTCGATATAACAAAATGCAAAACATATATGAAAAACTTCGGTGAGTTTTATAAAGACCAGATCCAGTCTGCCGGAACAATAATCCTTTCAAGAATGGATCTTCCGAAAGCGACACAGGAAAAGGTCGACGAGGCGATCGACATGATCCGCGAGCTTAATAAAGACGCGACGATCATAACTACTCCGTTAGCTCAGCTTGAATCGGCAAAAGTGCTCGATCTCATGGAAAAGGGAAGCGTTGATCTTGCTCAGGCGCTTCTTGAAGAAGCGAAACATCACCACGATCATGACCATGAGCATCATCATGAACATGATGAAAACTGCACATGCGGCTGCCATGATCACGAACATCACCATGATCACGACCATGAGCACCATCACGAACATGATGAGAACTGCACATGCGGCTGCCATGACCATGACCACGAGCACCATCATGACCATGACCATGAGCATCACCACGAACATGATGAGAACTGCACATGCGGCTGCCACGACCACGATCATCATCACCATCATCATGCAGACGAGGTGTTTACAAGCTGGGGACGCGAGACATCTCACAAATATACAAACGAAGATATCGAAAAGATCATAAAAGAACTCAGCACAAGCGATGAATACGGCGTTATCTTAAGAGCAAAAGGAATTGTGCCTCTTACGGACGGAAGCTGGGCGTATTTCGATATGGTTCCGGAGCAGACGGAAGTCAGAAAAGGCGAACCGGAATTTTCGGGAAGACTCTGTGTTATAGGTTCGGAACTTAAAGAAGATAAGATCTGCAGACTTTTCGGAGTGAAATAATAACAAACAATAGCAAACAGGAGATAAGAAATGATTAAAATCAGGAAGAAATTTTATATGACGACAGCCATTGCCTATGCATCAGGCAAGCCTCATATCGGAAATACTTATGAGATAGTTCTTGCGGACAGTATCGCAAGATTTAAAAGAATGCAGGGATATGATGTTTTCTTCCAGACCGGAACAGACGAACACGGACAGAAGATCCAGCTTAAGGCTGAAGAAGCCGGAATTTCTCCAAAGGAATATGTAGACAAAGTCGCAGCCGAGATCAAAAATATCTGGGATATCATGAATACGTCTTATGATAAATTCATCAGAACCACAGATAAAGATCACGAAGCTCAGGTTCAGAAGATATTTAAGAAACTTTATGACCAGGGCGACATTTACAAGGGATACTACGAGGGACTTTACTGTACTCCGTGCGAATCTTTCTATACGCCGGCGCAGCTTAAAGACGGCAAATGCCCGGACTGCGGCAGAGAAGTAGTAGAAGCAAAAGAAGAAGCTTATTTCTTTAAAATGAGTAAATATGCTCAGAGACTTATCGATCATATAAATGAGCATCCTGAATTCATTCAGCCTGTATCAAGAAAAAATGAGATGATGAACAACTTCCTGCTTCCGGGACTTCAGGATCTGTGCGTATCAAGAACAACATTTACATGGGGAGTTCCCGTAGACTTTGATCCTAAGCATGTGACATATGTATGGCTTGACGCGCTTACAAACTACATCACCGGAATAGGATATGACTGCGACGGAAACTCGACAGAGATGTTTAAAAAGAACTGGCCTGCAGATCTTCATCTTATAGGAAAGGATATCGTAAGATTCCACACGATCTACTGGCCTATCTTCCTTATGGCGCTGGGACTTCCTCTTCCGAAACAGGTATTCGGACATCCGTGGCTGCTTCAGGGAGACGGAAAGATGAGCAAATCAAAGGGAAATGTTCTCTATGCCGACGATTTGAGAGATGTATTCGGAGTAGATGCAGTAAGATATTTTGTACTTCACGAGATGCCTTTTGAAAATGACGGCGTTATCAGCTGGGAACTCATGGTAGAGAGAATGAATTCCGATCTTGCGAATATTCTCGGAAATCTCGTAAACCGTACAATATCTATGTCAAACAAATATTTCGGCGGAATTGTGACGGACAAAAATGTATGCGAAGACGTAGACGCCGATCTTAAAGAAGTTATTACAGGCACAGCTGAAAAAGTTGTTAAGAAGATGGACGATCTGAGAGTTGCGGATGCCCTCACAGAGATATTCAATCTTTTCAGAAGATGCAACAAATATATTGATGAGACTATGCCCTGGGCGCTCGCTAAAGATGAGGAAAAGAAAGACAGGCTTTCAACCGTCCTCTACAATCTCGTTGAAGGAATTACGACGGGAGCTTCTCTTCTCGCTCCGTTCATGCCTGAAACGGCTCAAAGAATCGTTTCTCAGCTCGGAACTGAGCTCAGAGATTATGAAGATCTTGATAAATTCGGATTATATCCGAACGGAAATAAAGTAACTGATAAACCGGAAATACTCTTTGCGAGACTTGATGTTAAGGATGTTCTCGCTAAAGCGGAAGAAATCCAGGCAAAACAGCTTGCGGCAATGGGAAAAACCGAAAAAGAAGAAGAGCCGGCTTTAGAGGTAGAACTTAAACCTGAGATCGAATATGACGATTTTATGAAAATGCAGTTTGCAGTGGGAGAGATCGTTTCATGTGAAGCCGTGAAAAAATCCAAAAAGCTTCTTTGCTCGCAGGTCAAGATCGGAAATCAGATGAAACAGATCGTTTCAGGAATCAAAGCCCATTATACGCCTGAAGAAATGGTGGGCAAAAAAGTCATGGTTCTTTTAAATCTCAAACCGGCGCGTCTTGCCGGAGTGCTTTCTGAAGGAATGCTTTTGTGCGCAGAGGACGAAAAAGGCAATCTGGCGCTGATGGTTCCTGAAAAAGATATGCCGTCGGGAGCAGAGATCTGCTGATGGAAAATATGATATTTGATACGCATGCACATTATGACGATGAGGCGTTTGATGAGGACAGGGATGAACTCCTGTCCTCATTTCCGGATAACAATATCGGATGGGTGATAGATGCCGCGTCAACCGTGAAGAGTCATGAGGATATTTTAAAACTCACGGAACAATATTCGTTCATATACGGAACTGTCGGAGTTCATCCCGACGATGTCGGAGAGCTTGACGAAGAAGCTTTTGCCGGACTTGAAAAGCTTTGCCAACTTCCAAAAATCGCTGCGGTAGGAGAAGTCGGACTTGATTATCACTGGAATGTTGAAGAAAAATCAAAGCAGATTTACTGGTTTGAGCGTTTTATAGATCTTGCAAAAAGCAAAGAGCTTCCTCTTATTATCCACAGCCGGGACGCGTCAGCCGACACGGTCGATGTTTTAAAGCGCAATAACGCCGGAAAAACAGGAGCCGTTATGCACTGCTATTCCTATTCTAAAGAGACGGCGAAAATCCTTCTTGATGAAGGATTTCATTTCGGAATCGGCGGCGTGGCGACTTTTAAGAATGCGAGAAAGCTTATAGAGACGATAGAATATATACCCATGTCGTCGATCCTGCTTGAAACGGATTGTCCGTATCTTGCGCCTGTCCCCTACAGAGGAAAGAGAAACTGTTCTTTATACATTCCGTATGTGGTGGAAAAAATCTCACAGTTAAAGAACATAAGCGAAGAAGAAGTTATAAGGATAACAACAGAAAATGCGCTCAGACTTTTCAATAAAGTCAGATGATGCGATATGTGTGATGACCTTTTATTGAAAGTCTTGCACAAAAGTGGACGTGTTGTTATAATAAAAATGTAGTTTTTGTATAAATCAAAACTACAATAATAAGTAGGAGGGTGATGTTATGAACATTATCATCAGCGGAAAAAACATAGAATTAACAGACGGACTTAAGGCGGCAGTAGAAGAGAAGATTACTAAGCTTAACCGCTACTTCAACCCAAATACGGAGGTACATGTTACTTTAAGTGTTGAGAAAGAGAGACAGAAAATAGAA
>CASDUB010000164.1 GCA_949283905.1 uncultured Lachnospiraceae bacterium
CAAAGGCGTTGTTCAGGATAAGGTTCATATGCAGATGCATCAGAAAAACCTCACAATGGCTATGATGGATGTTTGGAGCGCATGCCGTGCCGACATCAACATCATGGACGCTATGAGAGCAGCATCAGGCTACAGCCCTCATATGCCTGTTCCGATCGCAACAAACATGGTTCTCGGTTCAAAAGACCCTGTTGCTCTTGACCGTGTTGCATGTGAAGTTGTAGGTATCGATACAACTTGCGTAGATTACTTCAAAGCTGCTAAAGAAGCAGGTCTCGGAAACTACGATATGCACGAGATCGAAGTAGTCGGAACACCTATCAAAGAAGCTTACAAGAAAATGTGGATCCCATATATCGGTGACATGAGCTCACGTTGGCCTGAATACGATGTAAGATGCAACGGCGCATGCTCAAGCTGCCAGGCTCTTCTTGCTATCAACATGGAAGAACTTAAAGCTGTAAACGAGTATGACAAAAATGCCGGCATGACTATCGTTATCGGCGGTAAGAACGAAATTCCGAAGGATATTCCTGATGAAAGAATAGTTCTTCACGGAAACTGTACAAAGAAATATCTCAAAGACCATCCGAATGCATACTGGATCCTTGGATGTCCTCCAAATGAGCCGGCTCTTTACCTTACAGTACAGCGTAAAGAAGTTATCAACGGAATGGGCGACCAGGAAGAAGAGATCATTCGTCCATGTATGGCAAGAGATGCAGCTGTATGGCGTGAATACGTATTCAAAGCAGCTGAGAAATACTATGAGGAGCATCCGGACGAGAAATAATGGACGGTTATGTTTATGTTGATATGGATGAAGACTTTCGAAAGCTGCTCGATGTGATCTTCAATGATGATTTCATGAAGAAGCACACTAATTTCGACAACTTCGAAGGATTCAAATATTCCAGTGCAGTTATTGCTAACTGGGAAGCCGACAAAATGGTTTATGCACAGCTTTTAATGGACAACTTTGTAGATGAAAGCACCGAATTCTCTACATGGGAGGAAATGATCAAAGCTGCAGCGGACGAGGCGTTCGGCAAACACTAATATCTTTTTGCACCATTTTTACCTAGGGAAAAACCATGGCTTAACGCCATGGTTTTTTCTTGTTTTTAAATTTTAATAACATAAACGTTATACTCGGTCATAATCAAAAACTACCCTTGTTAAATATCTTTATTGTCTGTATGATATAAATATGATTATAAGTTTAGTATCGGAAATAAGGAGGACAAGAAATGTTTGATTTACACGGACGTGTTGCTGTCATAACAGGCGGTTCAGCAGGACTTGGACGCGGCATCGCCATCGCTCTCGCGAAACAGGGTGCTGATCTTGCTATCCTTGCAAGAAGAATGGACAA
Source organism: uncultured Lachnospiraceae bacterium (assembly GCA_949283905.1). Classification (GTDB taxonomy): domain Bacteria; phylum Bacillota; class Clostridia; order Lachnospirales; family Lachnospiraceae; genus Alectryocaccobium. The sequence goes on from CASDUB010000164.1 coordinate 1,376, forward strand.
ACTGGAAGCTACAGCTGCCGAACTCAGAACTCTCGGCGTTAAATGCCTTCCCGTTCAGTGCGATATCTCAAGTCAGGAATCAGTTGACGCTGCAGTTGACGCAGTTATGGAAGCTTACGGAAAAGTTGATATTCTTGTAAACAACGCAGGAAACGGAGGCCCTCCATATCCTGTTGAAGAATATCCTATGGATGTTTTCAAAAAAGTAGTCGATCTTGACTTAGTTGCTCTTTTCAGAGTAATGCAGGCATTCGGCAAAAAAATGGTTGAAGCGGGCTACGGCCGTGTTATCAATATCGCATCAGCCATGGGAATGGTTGCTAACCTCGATGTTCCTCTTGCCGGATATCACGCTGCAAAGGGCGGCGTTATAAACCTTACAAGATGCGGAGCTTCAGATTGGGCTACAAAAGGCGTTACTGTTAACGCTATCTGCCCGGGAATGTTCCCGTCAGAAGTAAACTCTGACGAATTTATGGAAACACAGATGGATTTCATCCGCCGTATTACCCCTATGCAGAGACCGGGTATTCCGACAACTATGGAATCCTACGGCGATCTTGATGCTGCCGCATGTTTCCTTGCATCGGACGAGGCTCGTTATGTAACAGGCGTTATCCTTCCTGTCGACGGCGGTTGGACAGCAGTCTGATAAATAAAAACTTCACCTTAATTATTGTCGTATCACATTGTTTTGCAGTGTGATACGACTTTTTTAACGGACATTTATCAGAGATAACACGCTCATATTATCTCATTATCAAAATTGATATTTTTTTATCATAACATAATCGTTAACATTACCTATAAAGCAAATATTATTGTAAAAAATAACCTATCCGTTATATACTGTTTATAATATATTTCAGAAAATAAAAAAGGAGATTTAGGATTATGACTTTTCAGGAATTAAAAGCACGTAATGTCGGACGTAATTTCGACCAGATCGTAGTCGTTGTCAAAGACATCTTTGACGAAATGGCTGAATTGCGCAGAATTTACGACGCTACACCCGGCGATGTCCGTACAGTCACATGTACAACAGACGACGGCGTGGAATTCACAGAAAAACGAGCAACTTACTTCTATATCAATACATCAATCTGTGTAATCGAGCCTGTTTCGGGAGAAACGGTATACAAAAAATTTCTCGATAAACACGGCGAAGGCATTGCCTGCGTAAGAGAACGTATCGCGCCGGATAAATTCGATTCGGAAGCTGCCCGTTACGCATCAAAGGGCTTCGCTCCTGTACAGAAGATCACGAAGGACTGCTGCAAAAAAGCATGGTTTGAAATGGAAGATCTCGGTATCCTCTTTGAAATCATCTCCGATGACAGCAAAAAGATCACGCCTTCACATATTATCCGGGATAGGATACAGCAGATCAATATCACAACTCCCGATGTTTACGACACTATCGCAAAGATTGTCGACCGCATGGAGATAGGTCCGTTCGAACTCGGAGCTCAGACTCCTTCAGCCCTCAAAGACTGGGGATTCCGTGAAAACGGCGTTATTAAGAAAGTTGATGATTTCAAATTCATCATTGCTATCCTCCCATGCGGAAATATCGAATGGGAAGTTATCCAGCCTGTGACAGGACCCCTCGTATACAACGATTTCATCGAAAGAAGAGGCATCGGATATCATCACATCCTTCTTGAAGTCGCATATGCAAATTGGGATAAGACATTCGCAACATATGCAGCAAACGATGTCGAGCTCGCATGCTTCGGAAAACTCGGTCCTGTTGACTGGTGCTACTTCGACACAGAAAATCAGATCAAATTCTACACCGAAATGCGTACCGACGCAGTAATGGACAAACTTCCTGACGGTTACTTTATCGGATGGTACCCTGAAGAAAATTAAGAAAATATATTATAGAGGAGAATAAAAATGGCAGAATTAACATTCAAGGAAAATGTTCTTGACCGTTTTCGTTTTGACGGAAAAACGGC
>CASDUB010000165.1 GCA_949283905.1 uncultured Lachnospiraceae bacterium
AAGCCGATTAAACATAATGAATTTCTGAACAGAAAAATAGTTAAAATAAAAGACAATTATGCGCATCTGCGCAAAAAGGCAGATTTGTCTGATGATATTCCGGATTTTCCGAATGAAAAAGAATTCTATCCGGGAAATATTGTAAATTTCGGCGCATACCCGCAGGAGTCGGAAAATGATTTTTCATCTATTCAATGGATTGTGCTGAGTACAGATGAAGAAACAGCTCTCTGTATCTCAAAAAAGGCGCTGATAACATGCAGGTATTGCGACGCGGAAGAAACATTAAAAAATCAAGAGGCACTATTCTGGGAAAATTCACTTGCAAGACAAATATGCAATAAATATTTTTATGAAGATGCTTTTTCAGAAGAAGAGAAGAAAAGGATCGTTCCTCAGACTATTTCATCGCTAAAAATGGGAAAGATATGTACAGATCCGGTGTTTTTACTGTCTGAAGAGCAGGTCAGACAATATTTTCCATCTGCAGAATCGAGAAAAGCTATTCCGACGACATTTGCCAAAGAAAATGGAGCATTATTGTATCCGTATAAGGATTCTGATACTTCATTTGCTTTTTGGTGGATACTTCCTCAGGAAGAATTTATCATGAATTCGCAGCAAGGCATGGTATATCCCAAAGCAGTGCTGGGAAACGGAGAAATCCGGTATCATGGGCGAAATATATATCATGTCGATTTTACGTTAAGACCATGTGTAAGGATCCGTTTTACGAATACTGAGAAAGTCAGAAAGATTAGTAAAAGTCAGAAAGTTATGTCGATAGATGAACTTCAAATCAAATCTCTGAAAAAAACGGGACTGATTTATACTCCTTTGACAAAAAAGGCTATGCAGATAAGTTTTGAAGTGCATAAAAATCAAAAAGACAAGAGCGGTATGCCGTACTTTATACATCCGCTGCATCTGGCGGAGCAAATGGAAACAGAAGCGGAAATTTGTACAGCTCTGCTTCACGATGTTGTGGAAGACGGCGATTGCAGTATTGATGACCTGAAAAAAGCAGGTTTTCCGGAGGAGGTTACAGACGCCGTGCAGCTGTTGACGCGATGCGAAGATGAAGATTATTTTGACTATGTCGCAAGAGTTCGCCAAAATCCGATCGCACGCCGTGTGAAATTTGCAGACCTTACTCATAACAGCGATCTTGGCCGCATCGAAAATCCGAGTGAAAAAGACCATATCAGAGTTAAAAAGTATCACAAAGCGATGGAAATATTGCAATTTCAAATCTGATACGCAGCGGTTTAGAAAGGAATAGGAAGAATAAAATCTGATACGCAGCGATCCGGGAAGAAATACGAAGAATATCTTGAGCAGCAGCTCACTTGGGAAGCTTTCGCTTCCCGGTGAGCTGTTCTACGTCTAAGGCGTAAACAAGAGTTCGTGAAATAGCGTCAGGATTAAAATAAGCGTCTTTACCCGGATGGTAATGATCCATCAGCTTTCTTAGAGCTTCATTTTTTTCGTCGTCAGACAAGATCCTGATCCTGCCGTATCCGATAACGCTTTCATAAGCCATCGTACAATAACCTTTATCTTCGAAATATTGAAGCGTATGGCTGCAGTCCATTTCAAAAGAAGCGCGGTTGTCTTTTTTGATCAGATCCACTTTAAGTCCTTCCAATGCGCTGTGGAAATAAAGAATAATTTTTCCATTAGTTACATTCGTTCCAAAGTTCAGAGGAATAATATAAGGAAATCCATCGTTGTTCAGCGCAATCCGGCAAACATCGCAGCGATTTATCACATCAAGTATTTCATTAAAATCAGTTATCTCGCGATTCATTTTTCTCATACTATCATCCTTTAGACTATATTGAATATTTTACGAAATACATTAATTTCACCGGTGATTTTTGTCAAATCAATTATCCTTCAAGCAGTGATTTTAAATCCTCTTCAGGAGTGGTGATCGGCGCAATGCCGAAATTTTCAACAAGGAAGTTGAGAATATTCGGAGATAAAAATGCCGGAAGAGTTGGGCCGAGGCGAATATTCTTAATTCCAAGATGAAGAAGCGTCAGCAGGATGCAGACAGCCTTCTGCTCATACCATGAAAGAACAAAAGAGAGCGGCAGTTCATTAACGCTGCATCCGAATGCCTCGGACAGAGCAATGGCAACACGGATCGCGCCGTATGCATCGTTGCACTGACCCATATCAAGGATCCTCGGAAGTCCTCCGATTTCGCCAAGGTCAAGATCGTTAAAACGGTATTTGCCACATGCAAGCGTCAGGATGATGCTGTCGGCAGGGGTAAGTTTAACAAAATCAGTATAATAGTTTCTGCCCGGTTTTGCACCATCGCATCCGCCTACGAGGAAGAAGTGGCTGATTGCTCCTGATTTTACGGCGTCAACGATCGTCTGAGCATGGGAGAGGATAGCTCCATGAGCAAATCCTGTCGTTACTTCAGAGCCTCCGTTGATACCTGTGAACGCCTTGTCTTCGGTATATCCGCCAAGTTCAAGAGCTTTTTCGATCACAGGAGTAAAATCTTTATCTTCGCCGATGTGCACAGTGCCCGGGAAAGCTACAACTTCAGTCGTGAAGACTCTGTCAGCATAACTTGCTTTCGGAGGCATCAGGCAGTTTGTGGTAAAAAGGATCGGAGCAGGAATATTGTCAAACTCTTTCTGCTGATTCTGCCATGCAGTACCGAAATTGCCTTTGAGGTGAGAAAATTTCTTGAGCTCCGGATAAGCGTGAGCAGGAAGCATTTCGCCGTGAGTATAAATATTAATGCCCTTTCCTTCAGTCTGTTCAAGAAGTATTCTGAGGTCTTTAAGATCATGACCTGTAACAACGATGAAAGGTCCTTTTTCAACAGTAAGAGGAACAGTCGTCGGAACAGGATTTCCGTAAGTTTCTGTATTGGCTTTATCAAGCAGCGCCATGCATTTTAGGTTGATCTCGCCGACTTTTAAGACAAACGGAAGAAGAGCAGAAGCATCTTCCTCATAACCTATTTTGAAAAGAGCTTCGCAGAAAAATCTGTTGATCTCGTCGTCTTCGTAACCAAGAACAGAAGCATGGTAAGCATAAGCGGCCATACCTCTTATTCCAAGCAGGATAAGGGATTTGAGGGAACGGATATCCTCATCAGCGTCCCAAAGCTGATCCATATCGTATTCATCATTTCTTCCGCATGAAGACCGGCATTTGCCGCATTCCGGAACGAGTTTCTCTTTTTCGGCTCTGACTTTTTTGATCATCTGTTCAATCGATTCATTGTCAAAGCTTACATTTGTGATAGTGGTGAAAAGACCGGCAATGATCGTGCGGTATGTGCTCTCTGTCGGAACCGTATTTCCTTCGGTCGCTCTGGCAAGTCCGATCAAAGCACCTGTAAGTTTGTCCTGAAGTTTAGCCGTGTCGGCTTTTTTGCCGCATACGCCGGCGTTTCCGGTGCAGCCTGTGCATCCGGCAGTCTGTTCACATTGGAAGCAAAACATTTTTTTGTCCATATCTGATTCTCCTTGTAAAATAAAATTATGTCAACAGTTACTTATTCAATTATATTTCCGTCAATTCCGACGGTAACAACCTGCCATGGTAAAAATTTGCCGCTTTTCTGAAGCGCATTCTTAACAGCCATTTCAAGACCGCCGCAGCACGGAACTTCCATCCTGACAACGGTAACGCTTTTAATGTCATTGTTTTTGATTATCTCGCAAAGCTTTTTGCTGTAATCAATCGCGTCAAGTTTAGGACATCCTATCAGAGCAACTTTGCCGCGAAGGAATTCATTGTGGAAATTTGCATACGCGTAAGCGGTACAGTCGGCAGCAACAAGAAGCTTCGCGCCGTCAAAATAAGGAGCGTTTACAGGTGCAAGCTTGATCTGAACAGGCCAGTTTTGAAGCTGAGAACTTGGCTTAGTCAAAGAAACATTATGAGCAGATCCGGCAGCATTATCATGACTGATCATGCGGACGCGTGAACCCGGACATCCGCCGCCTGAGACAGCATTTGCAGCTTCTGAACGTTTCTTATTTTCAAGAACTGCAGCTTCGTTGTAAGCCTCGGCCTCGCGTTCAACAAAAGTAATCGCTCCTGTGGGACAGGTCGGAAGGCAGTCGCCGAGACCGTCGCAGTAGTCGTCGCGAAGAAGTTTAGCCTTGCCGTTTACCATGCCGATCGCCCCTTCGTGGCATGCATTAGCGCAAGCGCCGCAGCCGTTGCATTTTTCTTCATCTATTTGAATAATTCTTCGTATCATTTATATATCCTCCTGCATAAATTGATGATGTTTTGTATTTTGCTTTTATGGACTCATCATAGTACAATAAATTCAACATGTATGTTTGAATTCAAACAAGGAGAGAAAATCATGCAAAAATATTTATCGACACTAAGTAATTCTCCTTTTTTTTCGGGATTAGACGAAAAACAGATTTTGTCGATCCTAAATTGCTTAAATGCATCAACGATAACAAAAAAGAAGGATTCGTATATTTTCAGGGCAGGTGAAACAACGGATGTTATGGGAATGATCCTGTCAGGTTCGGCTTTTATAATCCAGGAAGATCTTTGGGGACACAGAAATATCCTGTCAAAATGCAACGTCGGGGATTTTTTCGGAGAACCATACGCGGCAAAACCGGGGGCCGTCTTAAATATCAGCGTCGTGGCTCACGAAGACTGCGAGATACTTCTGTTAAATGTCAGACGAATCCTTGTGACATGCAAGATAGCCTGCGAACATCATCAGAGGGTGATCCGAAATCTGGTAGAGGTTCTTTCAAATAAGGTAATGATATTTAACGACAAGATAACGCATGTCAGCAAACGAACGACACGCGATAAGCTGCTGTCATATTTATCGACAGAATCGATAAAGCGAGGCTCATTGTCATTTGACATCCAATTTGACAGGCAGCAGCTGGCGGACTTTTTATGCGTGGAGCGCGCGGCAATGTCTGCCGAGATATCAAAACTTCAAAAAGAAGGGCTGATAAAAACAAATCGAAATCATTTTGAAATAATAATAGGAGATCTGCAGGGAATCTGAGTATAAAATGGAACGACTTATATTTCATATAGATGTAAACAGCGCGTTTTTATCATGGGAATCCGCAAGGAGAGTGGCAGAAGGAAAGTCGGACTTACGGCTTGTGCCGGCGGTTGTAGGCGGCGATCCGAAAAAAAGAACGGGTATCGTACTCGCAAAGTCGGTACCGGCGAAAAAATACAATATACAGACAGGCGAACCTATGGGTATGGCGCTTCGAAAATGTCCGTCGCTTATAAGCGTTCCGCCTGATTTCAGATTGTACTCAAAATGTTCAAAACAGTTTAAGAAGATATGCGCAGAATATGCTCCGGTCATGGAATCATTTTCGATAGACGAAGTATTTCTTGATATGACAGGAACATCGTATATTTACCCTGATCCGATAAAAACAGCGTATGAGATCAAGGACAGGATCAAAAGCGAGCTGGGATTCACCGTAAATATAGGCATATCTGTAAATAAACTGCTGGCGAAGATGGCCTCGGACTTTGAAAAACCGGATAAAGTTCATACTCTGTTTCCGGATGAGATAGCGAAAAAGATGTGGCCTCTCGATGTGAAAGAACTGTTGTTTTTAGGAAAATCGACGGCAAAAGCGCTGCATGCAAAAGGAATTCATACGATAGGACAGCTGGCAGCATGTACGCCGGAAGAAATAGATATGATAATAGGCGGAAAGAGCGGAAGGCAGCTGTTAAATTATGCCCGCGGAATAGACGATTCGCCGGTAAAAGAAGAACGTGACGAAGCAAAAAGCTACAGCATCGAGACGACAGTAGAAGAGAGCATATCAAGCGTAGAAGCGGTGCTTCCGATACTTCTTGAAGAAGTGGACGTTGTTTCAGCCAGAATGCGGCGGGACAATAAAAAATGCTGCTGCGTATCCGTCATTTACAGAACCGATGACTTCAAGCGGAAAAGCCGCCAGTGTAAAGTTGAACCCACGGATATATCGGAAGGCATATACAAAAAAGTTGTGGAATTATTTAAGACAAACTGGAAAGGCGAATCCTTAAGACTTATCGGAGTGTCTCTTTCGGATCTGACGGATGAAGAGTATACCCAGTTCTCGCTCTTCGGAAACGATGAACACGATCAGAAACGGCAGAAAATGGACAAAACGGTAGACGCATTAAAAGAAAAATTCGGATACGGTGTGATAAGAAGAGCCAGCACGATGAATACGTCAGATCGGATAGGACGGAAGGTGAAAAGCGACACGGAGTGATCTGAAGAAGAAGCGGATATGCTTAAATCTGTGCTCGCCAAGGCAATAATAGTGGACAGACTTGGGTATATAACCATGACTGTCCACTATTTAAAAGTACGTGTAAATTATTGAACTTCATTCTTATACTGTTCAAGATCCTTTAAAGTAACGTTACAGTTCTTTATAATGAAATCATCTGAAACTCCATTATTTATCATTGTTAAAATGAGCTGACGCTTTCCGTTTTCCTTCCCTTCATCAAAGAAATCCTGTTTTAATTCTTCTACTGCTTTGCACATATTAATTCGACCTCCTTCCGCTTTTGGCAGTTTTAGCGTCGTCAATTCACTTATTAAGTCTGCTGTTTTTACATCTACAGAATAAAATTGTTCATTGCCAGATAATAAATTATAAAAATCTTTTTTACTGTTTCTTGCAGCAAGCGCTTGTATAACCAGCTGAAAATCTGATACAAATTTATTTGCATCGTGAATTTCCGATGGAATGGATCTTTATATGAGTCAGCCGTGATTTTTACGTGCTTC
>CASDUB010000166.1 GCA_949283905.1 uncultured Lachnospiraceae bacterium
AAGGTTCGGGAACACCTGTAATTGACGGAAAGAAATACTGGATAAAAGAAGACAATTCGCTTGGAAGCGGCTGGCTTAACCTTGGCGTATATAAAATGTATTTTGATAAGGAAACTTACGTAGCCGCAACAGGTTTAAATTCTATTGATGGAAAAAGATGGCTTTTTGATAAGAATGGAATGCTTTACGCAAAATCAGGAACCCCTGTTGTTGAAGGAAGTAAATACTGGTTCACGGGAGACGGTTCCCTTGCAACAGGATGGCTTAATATGGGATCGTGGAAGATGTATTTTGATCCTGAAACATGCAAAGCTGCAATAGGCGTATGTGAAATAGAAGGCAAAAAAAGGATTTTTGATAAAAACGGTCTTCTCATTACCGGATCGGGTATGTTTGTTGTAAATGGAAAGAAGTACTGTATTGACGGATCAGGCAATGCTGTTACAGGTTGGTATAATACGGGAACATATAAAATGTATTTTGACCCTGAAACGGCAGAAGCGGCAACAGGAATAGAAACTATCGACGGAAAGAAATATTTATTTGATAAGAATGGAATACAGCTTGTCGGTGAAGGAACGTTTATGCATGGTTCAAAGAAATATTACATGGTGAACGGAGTTCCTATGACAGGCTGGCAGATGGTCGGACCATATAAGATGTATTTTGACCCTGAAACAGGAGAAGCAGCAACAGGATCAAAGGTAATAGACGGAAAGACGTATTATTTCGATTCGAACGGCGTTATTTCAAACGGACGTCAGTTTATAAACGGAAAAACGTATTATTTTAAATCTGACGGCACATTGTACAGAAATCAGTGGGTTGTATATAATGGCGAGAAAATTTATGTTGATGGCAACGGAGTCGGATTGACAGATCTTTCGGATCAGTATTCAGGTGCATATTCTATAAAAGTTGATAAACGCAACTGCGTAGTTACAGTTTACAAGGGCGGAGTACCGGTTCGTGCTATGACATGTTCTGTAGGACTTCCGGGAACAGAGACATATTCGGGAACATTTTCCGTAGGAGCTAAATACAGGGTAAAAATGCTTATAGGCCCTTCTTGGGGACAGTATGCCACATCTGTTTCAGGACAAAGCGGGGTATATTTCCATTCTGTAGCGACATCAGACCCTAATGATGTTGTTCATTCTGTTCCGGTAGATCAATACAATATTCTTGGATATCCGGCATCACATGGTTGTATCAGACTTTGCGTAAGGGATGCAAAATGGATTTATGATAATATTCCGGCAGGAACACCTATATATATAGGATATTTTGATAATCCGTTGGGAAAACCTGCAACGGTTAAGATTTCAACACCTGTAGATCCGACAGATCCAAATGCATAAAAAGCATTTTATTCAGATTACTAGTTTGAAATAAAGAGGTAGGTTAATGCAAATGAAAAATAATATGCTGAAGAAAGGGATTGCTGTAGCAGCTGCATCGTTTATACTTCTTGGAAATGTCAGCAGCGCACTCGCTGAAGAAGTTTCTTATAGCAGTGAAGAGTCATATGAAATAACTGAAACACAAGAAGAAAATCCTTCCGTAACAGATGAGGTAATTGACACAGATGAGATTGTAAATACAGAAGATGCTGTCAATACAGACGAAATAAATACAACGGAAGAAACTATCAGTTCAGATGAATCGATTAATGCAGAAGAAACTGAATCGGCAGAAGAAACTGAGCTGTCCGATGACACTGAAGATTTGGATGAAGACGATGATTCTGAAAATTCTGAAACAGAAGTATTATCAGCAAATTATATTTTCGAAAATAAAACAGAGGATAGCACATATGTCTTCATTTCAGTAGGAGAAGATGGAAGCGTACTTGAAAAAGCAGAAGTTGTCTATACTTTGAACGGCGTGGAACATTCCGCGCAGGGAGAAGTTAAGGGCAATGTTGCTGTAGTTGAGCTTAGCGGAGATTATGAACTCATAAGCATGAAAGGTATTATTGACGGTGTAGAGTTCATATCGTATCTTTCACAGCTCGATGATCAGGAAGAGATAGCTGTTGATCAGGAAGTTAATGATTCTGATGAAAACATTAGCGATCTGGGAGGAGTTGTTTCAGGTGTTGAAGTATTTGATGATGATAAAATAGCTGAAGCAATGGCTGCCAGTGCAGATATGGTAGAAGGTGAGCCGAGTCTCTTTAATGCAGAAGTAAGATCTAAACCTGTCATCGTTATTGATCCGGGACATGGACTTAACAGTTATGGCGAGTATTCGGGAGCAAACAGAGTTTATGACGGCGTGCTTGTTTGCGAAGATGTTATAGTGATGAAAATCGCAAGATATCTGAAAGAGATACTTGAAGCAAACGGAGTAGAGGTTTATCTTACGCGCGAAGAAAACACTATGCCAAGTCCAAGCCTTGAACAAAGAGTTGCTTTTGCAAAAGAAAAGAACGCTTCGGCATTAGTAAGCATTCATCTTAATTCGAGTACAAGTTCAGAACCGCATGGTCTTATGGCTATGACGGCAAAAATCGGATCGTATAATCCGGATAATGCTGCTGCCGGTCAGAATCTTGCAAACACTATCCTTGATGAATTGATGAAACTTGGATTCGGTCAGAATTATGGTTTATATATCAGGGACATAGATGACGGAACAACTTATCCTGATGGAAGTCTCGCGGATTATTATGGTATCTGCAGGTATGGACAATTATATAATGTACCGTCAACGATAATAGAGCATGGTTTTTTGAGCAACGAGAGTGACTATAGGAATTATTTAAGTTCGGATGAAAAGTTGAAAAAACTTGCTCAATCAGACGCAGATGGAATACTTAAATATCTTGGAATTAATTCGGATACCGGATGGAGAGTAATTGACGGCAAGACCTACTATTATCAAAACGGAGTTCCGGTTACAGGAACTCCCGTTATAGACGGCAAAAAGTATTGGTTTGACGGCAGCGGCGTGCAGCAGACAGGCTGGCTTAAATATGCCGGAATGACGCTTTATTTTAATCCAAATGATGGCGGTGCAGCAGCAGTAGGAACAGTTATTGCTGATGACGGCAAGAAATACTGGTTTGACGGAAATGGCGTGCAGCAGACAGGCTGGCTTGATTGGGCCGGGATGAAATTATATTTCGATCCTAATAATAACGGAGCGGCGGCAGTAGGAACAGTAGTTATAGACGGCAATAAATATTGGTTTGATAATAATGGCGTAAAACGAACAGGCTGGCTTGAATGGAACGGAATGAAATTATATTTCGATCCTAATAATAACGGAGCTGCCTCAACAGGAATAGTTACTATTGACAATAGAAAACATCGTTTTGATTCAAATGGTGTACTTCAGACCGGGTGGTATGAATTAAATGGATCAAAAGTATACTTTGATCCTAATAACAACGGAGCGGCGGCAGTAGGAACTGTTGTCATAGACGGAAAGAAATACTGGTTTGACGATGATGGAACTCAGCAGACAGGCTGGCTTGAATGGAACGGAATGAAACTGTATTTTAATCCTGATGATAATGGAGCGGCTGTCGTTGGCCTTGGAAATATTGATGGAAAAGTACGAGTTTTCGATGGGAATGGCGTTTTATATACAGGTTCCGGAACACCTGTAATAAACGGGAAGAAATATTATGTTCAGTATGGAGAAGTAAAATCCGGATGGCTCAGGCTTGCAGATTGGCAGATGTATTTTGATCCGGAAACATATGAAGCTTACACCGGAATAAGGCATATTGACGGTAAAGCTTATATGTTCGATAAAAACGGTGTCGAGATAATCAAATCAAGAACTGAAGTTATTGATGGCAAAAAATATTGGTTCCAACCTGATGGAAGCCTTATGTCAGGATGGTGTAAACTGCTAAATTGGACTATGTACTTTGATCCGGAGACATATGCTGCTGCTACAGGATTTACAACAATTGATTCAAAATTATATCATTTTGACAACAATGGAGTTTTGACCGGAAAAGGTACACCGATTATTGAAGGAAAGAAATATGTTATTGATGAAGATGGTGTTATACAGACGGGGTGGATCCAGCTTACTGATGAGTGGATGTTATATGGAGACAAAAATGACAATGGAGCTGTTTTAACAGGTTGGAATACAATTGAATCCCAAAAGTATTATTTTGATAACAACGGTATTGCAAGTCTGGGATTTTGCGTAATTGACAATAAGCATTATTATATTGATATTGAAAATGGTATGCATTACTCGGACACACCTATTATAGATGGTAAAAAATATTGTTTTGATGACGATGGGGTACAGCAGTTCGGATGGTATATGCTGGGAAGCTGGAAGATGTATTTTGATCCTGATAATAACGGCGCTGCAGTTACTGATTACATCGAGATAGATGGAATTGCATATAAGTTTAATGCTGACGGTATTTGTGTAGAAGAGCATGTAGCCACTGTAACTAAAGTTGATCCGGCAAGCGGAAGAACATATCAGCTGGAGGGTCAGTTTATAACTGACCCTCAAATAGGAACTGATGTAACGGAAGATGAGTTTTTCGCTGCCGCTGTTTATACAGAGGCGGGAAATCAGGGATTAGCAGGCCAGACTGCCGTAGCAATGGTAATGCTAAACAGACTTCATAGTGAAGGATATCCGAATACTTTAAGCTATGTTATATATCAGAAAACACATTTTGCTGTGGCGCGTGACGGATCGCTTACACGTGCTCTTGAAGCGTTCAGAGATAAAGATCAGAGTTATATTAAATATATAGAAAAAGCACAGACAATGGAAGCGGTAGAAAACGCTAAAAAGATTATGAATGAATATCTTGAAAACGATACACCACGGGTGATAGAAGGAATCAGTCCGGATGCAGAGGGTGAATAAGATTTTGGATGTCTTTATTTTATGACACCGGCCGCATTTGAACGTTTGGAACTTGACCCGGTAAAATGCGAGGCCTTTACATATAAAAACTGCGTTTTCTTTAACAAATATGTTTATAAGGAAAGTAAAGGCGTTAGTAATTGAAAAGTTATAATATAAAGGATGAAAAAGATGAACAAATTGGATAAAATAGCAGTTTTGATTCCGTGTTATAATGAAAGCAAAACAATAAAAAAAGTAATAGATGACTGGAGAAGAGAGCTTCCGGAAGCGGTCATTTATGTTTATGATAATAATTCCAATGATGACACTGCTGCAATCGCAGAAAACGCGGGGGCAGTAGTGCGCCATGAATATATGCAGGGCAAGGGAAATGTTATTCGAAGAATGTTTCGTGAAATAGATGCTGAGGTGTATATCATGGTCGATGGCGATGATACCTATCCTGCTGAATATGGAAGAGAGATGGTTAATAGAGTAATTGATCATCAGGCGGATATGGTGGTTGGGGATAGATTATCTTCTACATATATGACAGAGAATAAGAGGCCTTTTCATAGTTTTGGAAACACATTAGTAAGAAAAATGATCAATCTGTTATTTAAGTCTGATATTAAAGATATAATGACAGGTTACAGGGCTTTTAGTTATCGTTTTGTAAAGACTTTTCCGATTCTTTCAAAAGGATTTGAGATTGAAACGGAGATGAGTATTCATGCAATTGATAAAAATATGCAGGTTGAAAATGTTGTTGTTGAATATAGAGACAGACCGGAAGGAAGTGAATCAAAGCTGAATACTTACAGCGATGGATTAAAAGTTCTGAATACTATAGGCAGATTGTTCAGGACATACAAACCGGCTGCATTTTTCTCTATAATTGCAGTTGCATTAACAATCTTGAGTACAATCTTTTTTATTCCGATTATTATGATATTTATACAAAGTGGCATAGTACCTAATTTTCCGACATTAATTGTTTGTGGATTTGTATATATGGCTGCAATAATATCGTTCTTTACCGGACTTTTACTTTCTTCGACAGTTCAAAAGAACAGACAAGATTTTGAAATGAATCTGTTATTATGTGAAGATAGATTGAAATCGTTAAAACATAATATCTGAGGATAATAGGATGAATGGATTATTTACTGAAAATAAAACAGGACGAATGATTTTTGCAATATTATACGCAGCTATTGGTGTTGTTACGTTATCTGAATCATATTTTTATCAAGGAACATCTTTTGCGCCGGTCAGTAGCTTTATCTATTTGCCGTGTTTTATAGGCCTGTCTGTTTTAGGATACTGGGGAATAAAAAATTTAAAGAAAAGAGAAATTATTCCGGCATTTATTGGGGCATTTATTTTTGCTTCTTGTATTAGAATTGGTGCTGAGTTTACCATTAGTGGAAACATTAATACTGAATTTTTAGCACTGTTTTTCCAAATAATAGGGCTTACTTTGATCATAGCCGGCTTTTTATCTCTTTTCCTTTATTATTATCCCGATATATCAAAAAAAATAAATGAAATAAAAATAAATAGTACAAAATTAGTATTTTCTGATCGAAAATTATTTATTGTACTTCTAATTGCTTTTTTTGTTCTGATGATTCCGGCATTTTTGGCAGTTTATCCGGGACTTTACTCATATGACGGAGGACCACAAGTCCTTCAAGTGTTTCAAGATCATCAACTTAATGCTCATCATCCCGTTTTGCATACATTGCTATTGGATGGATTATTACAATTAGGTTACTTAATATCAGGAGATTATAATGTCGGATTAAGCATTTATTGTATTGTTCAAATGCTTATTATGAGCTCTGTTTTTTCGTATTTAATGTGTTTCATGCGAAGATATAAAATTTCTTTTTTGATTAGAGTTTTGACATTTATATTTCTTGCTATTAATCCGATAATTCAAATTTGGAATGTCACAACGACAAAAGATACAATTTTTGCGGCTTTATTTCTGTTGCTGTTTTTAGTTATATTTGAACTTGTAACAGATCCGGATAGGATTATTAAATCAAAATTAAGGCAGGCATATTTTGTTTTAATAGTGTTTTTAACATGTATGTTTAGAAATCAGGCATTATATGTATTTGTTTTAACTGTGCCATTTATTATTATTGCTGTCAAAGGCCATAGAAAAAGAGTATTATTCTTATCAATACTTGCGATTGCAATTGTAAAAATTGTTACCGGACCAATATATAATATATGCGGAATAACACAGCCGAATCCGAGAGAAGCTTTGTGCTTGCCGATTCAACAGCTTGCAAGGGTCGTGAATTCTGAAGATGGAGTTATATCAGATGAGCAGCTTGAAATAATAAAAAAATATATTCCGGAAGAAAATCTGGAATTATATGATCCCAATAATGTCGATTATGTGAAAGAAGGATTTAATGCTGAAGCGTTTAATGAAGATAAAATATCGTTCTTCAAAACATGGCTTGAAGTTGGGATGCAGAATAAAAAATCGTATGTGATTTCATTTTTATATAACAGCTATGGATATTGGTATCCTGATGTTACACCCTATGTTGGAGCTTACATATTTTATGATGGTGCGTGGCTTGAAGATGAGTATAATGTTTTAAATATTATAAGAGAGACCAAATTCCCGATTTATGATGAATATTTAAGGGATGTATCTTATAACCTTCCGCAAAATAAAATTCCTGTACTTGGATTGATTATGAATCAGGCGTTTCCGTTTTGGGCTCTGG
>CASDUB010000167.1 GCA_949283905.1 uncultured Lachnospiraceae bacterium
CCTTTACACCGTCGGCACTCAATTTAATGAGATTCTCCAAAGCGTCCTCCACAGCCGGTTTCTTTCGATTCTGGCTGTTTCAACGGTAATTTATTTTTTCCTGCCTATTATACTACATAAAATAAGTAATACAAGTACAATTTATAATTATTAATTCAATTTACACCCGATAAACTGAAATCTACTCTCCACTTATACTGTTTTCTTTCTAAATTTGATATGGTATCATGATAATACAAAGGTCGAAAAATCCATAGTATCATGGGTTAAAACCTCATATCATAAATGTCAACATACATCTTAATTGGAGAATACGTCTTATGGATAAACTTGTAGTGATCACAGGTACCACTGCGTCGGGTAAAACCGATATAGGTATTGATCTTGCACTTAAATATAACGCCGAAATAGTCTCTGCCGATTCGAGACAGGTATTTAAAGGCCTCGATATCGGTTCGGGCAAAGTTACTCCCGAAGAAACAAAAGGCGTGCCGCATCATCTTATAGATGTCGCCGAGCCAAATGATTTCTTTTCACTTGTAAATTTTCAAAAAATGACCTATGACGCCATCGATGATATCCTATCAAGAGGTATTAAACCTTTTATGGTCGGAGGTACAGGTCTTTATATCAATTCCGTGACAGACGGATATAATATAGAAAAAGGTTTCCCCGACCCCCGGCTTCGAAGATACGTGTCGGAAAAAACTCTTGAAGAACTTATAGAGATACTTAAGGAAAAATTTCCCGAAGCTCTTGAAAAAACAGATTTGAAAAACAAACGCCGCGTTGAACGTGCCGTAGAACGTGCTCTTACAGGAGATACTAAAGACAGAGTCAATACTCCCCGATACGAAACTCTCGTTATCGGAGTGACATGGCCGCGTGAAGTTTTATATCAGCGTATCCTGGAGCGTCTTGACAGACGTCTCGATATGGGAATGATAGAAGAAGTCGAAAACTTAAGGGCAAACGGTGCCACAGACGAATTTCTTTACGGTCTCGGTCTTGAGTACAGATATATACTCATGTATCTGCGCAATGAATTTGAAAGCTTCAGCGCTTTTCACGATAAACTTTTCATGGAAATACGCCACCTCGCCAAAGAGCAGATGACGTGGTTCAGAAAGCGACGCGATATTCACTGGATAGATATGCAGGACGACCCGTTTAACAGCGCCTGCAGGCTCATCGATGAATTTTATAAACTATAAATTTATGTAAGGTAATTATATGGCTACTGAAAAACTTTATTTTAACGACCCTTATCTCAAAGAATTTTCTGCCGTTATAACAGAAATATACGAAAAAAACAGCAAGACTGCCGTTATATTAAATAAAACAGCTTTTTTCCCTGAAGGAGGAGGTCAGAATCCCGACTTCGGAACGATAACAGCCTCCGGAAGTTTTTCTGTCAATGTCATCGACACCCAGGAACGCGGCGACGATGTAGAACATCTGACAGATATTTCTTTTGCCGATTCACCGTTTAATGTAGGCGATACCGTCTCCTGCCGAATAAACTGGGATCGCCGCTTCGATCTCATGCAGCAGCATTCCGGCGAGCATATCGTAAGCGGCATGATCTGCAGCGCATTTGACTGCGACAACGTCGGATTTCATATAGGCGAAGAATTTGTCACTATCGATTACAATGCAAAAATTTCTTTTGATGATATACTGAAAATAGAAGAACGCGCCAACAGATACATATGGGAAAACCACAAATTTATTTCTATGTGGCCGTCAAAAGACGAACTTAACAGCATTGAATACAGAAGCAAAAAAGAGCTTTCCGGTGATGTCAGAATAGCTTCATTTCCCGGCGCCGACACATGCGCCTGCTGCGGTACTCACGTTTCGTCAAGCGCCGAAGTAGGACTTGTCAAATTCACTTCATCAGAAAGTTTTCACGGCGGGACAAGATTCACCGTCAGATTCGGGAAAAGAGCCTTTGACTATCTTACCGTCAATTATTCACAAAATAAAGCTATCGGCGTGCTGCTGAGTACAAAAGAAGACAATACATTTGATTCAGTCAAAAAGATCTTTGATGAACTTTCATCTGTCAGATATGAACTGAACAGGCTTTTAGAAGAAAAGCTCGATATTACGGCAGCCGGATATAAAGACAAGGGAAACGTCTTACATATAACATCTTCTCTTTCGCCGGATATGGTAAGAAAACTCGCTGATAAAATACGCCATTCATGCAAAGGACGCGCCGCTGTATTTGCCGGTTCCGATTCGGAAGGCTATAAATATGCCATCTGCGGCGAATCTGACGACGTTATTTCATTAAACAATAAAATAAAAGCAGAACTGAACGGACGAGGCGGAGGAAAAGGCGGATTTGTTCAAGGTTCCGTTTCCGCTGGCGAAAGCGCAATACGAAATCTTATAGATAATTTTACATAAAAGCTAATAATTGAGACAGGGAGAATAATCTTGGCACATAAAATCAGAAAAGAAAAAGAATTAACTAAAAAAGAAATAATAGAAAAATACGGGTTTACCCCGCAGCTTATAAAAAAATATCTTCCCAAACCGAGATCTGTAAAAAACCCTTATTTTCGTTCGGGAGCACCGCTGCAGTTCTGGAAAGAATCGGATGTTCAGCGTGCCGCCGCAACGATCCCGGAAATACGCAAACAGATCAAACGAAGGAAAAACAAACAAAATAAAGAAAAAAGAAAGATCAAAGACGCGGAGGAATTTCTCAAACAGTTTTCTCCGGAAATGCTTATCGAAGAGGGAAAACAGTTAGAAAGAAGATTCTTTATACATGTAGGCCCTACAAACAGCGGTAAGACATATGACTCTCTCTGCGCATTAAAAAAAGCCGATACAGGCGTTTATCTCGGTCCTTTAAGACTTTTGGCTCTTGAAGTTGCCGAAAACCTCAACTATGACGGCGTACTGTGCTCTCTTTTGACGGGAGAAGAATCAATCCCCGTACCCGGAGCTACTATTGTTTCATCTACTATAGAGCTTTGCGATTATAACGAACATTATGATGTCGCCGTAATTGACGAAGCTCAGATGATCGCGGATCCGTTCAGAGGTCCGAACTGGACAAGAGCTATATCCCTTATAGACGCTGACGAAGTGCACATTTGCCTTGCGCCGGAAGCGCTTCCCGTAATCGAAAACATCGTTAAACAGCTCGGAAGCGAATACACTGTTGTGCAGCACGAACGTCTTGTTCCTTTTGAGTTTGCGGGCTTTTTCAGAGATATAACAGATGTTGAACCGGGAGATGCACTAATCGCATTCTCCAGAAAAAAAGTCCTTCAGATTGCGGCCGCCCTTGAAAAGCAGGGAATAAAAGCCAGCGTTATATACGGCGCTCTTCCTCCCGAATCAAGACGTGAAGAAGTACGACGTTTTGCCGAAAAGGAAACGAGCGTCGTTGTTTCTACAGACGCTATAGGCATGGGAATCTCTCTTCCGATCAAACGTATTATATTTACTGAAGTAGAAAAATTTGACGGAAATGATATAAGGAAACTCAACTTCACGGAAATAAAGCAGATCGCAGGACGAGCCGGAAGATACAAGATGTACGATCTCGGCCAGGTTCTTACGATGAGC
>CASDUB010000168.1 GCA_949283905.1 uncultured Lachnospiraceae bacterium
AAGGTTCGGGAACACCTGTAATTGACGGAAAGAAATACTGGATAAAAGAAGACAATTCGCTTGGAAGCGGCTGGCTTAACCTTGGCGAATATAAAATGTATTTTGACAAGGAAACATATACTGCGGCAACAGGTTTAAATTCTATTGATGGAAAAAGATGGCTTTTTGATAAGAATGGAATGCTTTATGCAAAGTCAGGAACACCCGTCGTTGAGGGAAGTAAATACTGGTTTAAAGATGACGGCTCCCTTGGGACAGGATGGTTGAATATGGGATCATGGAAAATGTACTTTTATCCTGAAACATGTAAAGGCGCGGTAGGAGTATGTGAAGTAGAAGGGAAAAAACGAATTTTTGATAAAAATGGTACTCTTATTAGTGGATCAGGCATGTTTGTTGTAAATGGAAAAAAATATGCTATTGATGGTTCAGGTAATGCCATAACAGGATGGTACGATGCCGGAGCATATAAAATGTATTTTGATCCGAATACAGGAGAAGCAGCGGTTGGAGAGAAAATAGTAGACGGAAAAACATACTATTTTGATTCGAATGGTATATTTACCGGCACCGAGCAGAACTATGCTTCTGCGGAAGCATGGCAGCAGGCAATCGTAGATGCATGTTATAGGACGCCTTGGCCGGGAGCGAGTCTTTGTGCTACTTGGGTTTCAAGAGTATACGCTAATGCAGGGCATGGATATCCCGGAGGTAATGGTAACAGCATACTGGCCGGTTCTTCGAATACATCGAGTGACTTTTCCGGTATTAAGATAGGACAGATACTGTCTGCTCAAAGATCTGAAACTCCTATGGGGCAGATATACGGACACACAGCTATTTACATAGGTGATGGAATGGTAATGGATAGTATAAATTCAGGAATACGCACTCAATCGCTTAACGGATGGGTTAATTATTATAGGCAGTTCGGATGGGTTATATACGGATGGCCTTGGTAATAAAGGAAATAAGACCTTTTGCTCTTGTTAAACAAAAGAGCAAAAGGTCTTATTTATAAGTAAACGCTTGATTGAAAAAAAGATGTTTTGTTATAGATACATTTTTTAAAGAATTATGCCAAAATTTTTTTCAAATCTGATTTAATTATTGAATATATCTAATAACTATTATAATTATTGCTAGTTATAGGTAGCAAGGTTATATACAATAATTAAACATTTAAATGATTTGATTAGACAGAAAATATAGATGAGAATTAAAATTCCTTTGAATTGAGTTCCATTCCTTTAAAGAAATCAGTTATCTGACAATCAAAGATAATACATAGTGCAAGTAATTCTTCGACTTTTATATTAGCAATTCCCATCTCTATTTGACTGTAATAACTGCGCGAAAGCTGAACGCCAAGCAGCTGCATTTTGCAGACAACTTGCTCTTGTGTTAAGCGGCATTCATTTCTTAGTATTTTAATATTTTTACCAACATTATATTTTGATTTATTTTGGCGGATCTTCATAGCTCTCACTTTTCTGATTTTTTTTCATATTTTATAGTAAAGTGAGAATTTGAATGCTAGTTATAAATAGCAAAATATAAAGTATGTATAAATCAGAAAGTCAATTAAAATAGTTATTTTTTCAAATAGATATATTAAAGTTGTTACGCTTAATCTGCCTGATGTTTAAAACAGATGAGTGGGATAGCAATAAAGTAGGAGGAATAAATAATGCATAAAGGAAACAGATGGTTGGCCGGAATTTTATCTGCTGCTTTAATCATTAGTGCACATGGCATGAGTGTAGCTGCAGATGAACAATTGGATACGGCAGTTCAAGAAACGTTAGAACAGGAAACAGAACAGCAGTCAGAAATAAGTGATGAAACGTTAAATAGTGATGAAACTATTAATACGGAAACTGTTCAGGAAAGCACATCGGTTGTTGAAGAGACAGAGAAGACAGAAGAAAATAAAGACACAGTCGATGAAATTGAAAAAGATGAAGAAGACAATTCTCAGGGAAATGATTTAACTGAGGATAACATAGAAAAAGTTGAAGAAGATGACATTAATAATATTGATGTATCAGAAGAATTAACAGAATCAGATTTAGCGGCAGAAGAAAATCCGGTGTCTGAAGAAAAAGATGCAGCAAAGACTGAAATAGAAGCTTCGACAGAAACTCAGATTCAGACCAGCGGACAGATTCAGATTATTGACGGAAAGGCGTATCTTTTAGGCGAGGACGGAAATCTGTATGAGGGCGGTGCAGGAACTCCTGTTGTTAACGGAGAAAAATACTGGGTCAACACAGACGGTTCATTAAATGCCGGCTGGCTGTATCTTGGAAATTGGAAGATGTACTTTGATCCGGAAACGTACACGGCCAAAACAGGTCTGACTGTTATAGATAATAAAACATATATGTTTGATTCGAACGGAGTCATGCAGACAAAATCGGGCACTCCGATTATTAACGGAGAGAAATATTGGATCAACACAGACGGTTCATTAAATGCCGGCTGGTTATATCTTGGAGACTGGAAGATGTACTTTGATCCGGAGACATATACAGCAAAAACAGGTCTGACTGTTATAGAAGAAAAAACATATATGTTTGATTCGAACGGCGTTATGCAGACAAAATCGGGCACGCCCGTTATTAACGGACATAAATATTGGGTCAATACAGACGGCTCATTAAATTCGGGCTGGCTGAAACTTGGAAATATGAAGATGTATTTTGATCCAAATACATACCAGGCGATCCAGAATACATTCTATGAGTTAGATGGTAAAACTTACTATTTTGATGAAAACGGCGTTATGGGAACAGGGACCATGCATATTGACGGATACAAGTGCGTGTTTGATGATGATGGCGCGCTTATAGAGAAAACACCGTTAAGCAAAGCCGTAATTTATGCTGAGCAAAAATTGGATGAAATAGGGCATGATTTAAGAGTTGCATTCAACTGGTCTGCATCGCTGACATATTTTAACAATGGCAATTCGGAGACAGGAGCACCGGCAGGATATAAATTTGAAGAATATGAAGCTATTTATGGATTTGAAAATCTTAGAGGCGACTGTGAGGTTATGGCTGCGACATTTTATTATATGGCTCAGTCGTTAGGATATGATGTACATATGGTCAGAGGATTTGTTCCGTTAAGAGCAGGAGGAATGGGGCATCATGCCTGGTGTGAGATCGTTATGAATGGAACGGTTTATGTATTTGATCCGCAGTTTACAAATCAGACAGGACGAAACGGTTATCAAATCACATATGGAACATCCGGTACCTGGGTGTATTCAGATTATTACAGAATAAACTAAGGGAGAATTTAGTGATGAAAAGAAAATTATTTGCGTTATTAATGAGTGGAATGGTTTTGAGTGTTGCTTTTAGCGGTTGTGGTGGAGAAAAAGAAGAAGCAGTAATTTCTTCTTCTGAAAAAAGTGTATCAACAACCACACCTACACCGACGCCTGAACCGACAGAAACAGCAGCGCCGACTCCGACTGAAGAGCCTGTAAAGACTATCGGAACTGTAGTGGAAAGTGAGGATACATATAAAGTGCGTCTTACAAATAATACAGGAATGGAAATAACAGGAGTTTCGGTTAAGTTAATGGAAGAGACAGAGTATCCTGAGAACATGCTGGAAGAAAATGATAAAATTGCAATCGGTGAGAAAAGGGACTTGTATTATACTCCTGATGATCAGACGGAAGGAACAGATGTACAGGACGAAAATGAGGCGATATTAACTCAAGGATATGATATAATGCTTTCGTTTGCCGATGGAACAAGCCTTTATTTGAATGCATTTCCATTTGAAGACATAGAAGAAGGAGAGATATGTGCTGAAGATGGGGTGGCGTTTGTAAAATATAAAAGTATAACTAACGGTCAGGAAGTAAGTACTAAAGAAGCACAGCTTGCGGTGAAAGAAGCAGCGGAAGCGGCGGCAGCAGCAGAAGCACAGGCGGCAGCAGAAGCACAGGCGGCAGCAGAAGCACAGGCAGCAGCAGAGGCGCAGGCGGCAGCAGAGGCGCAGGCAGCAGCAGAGGCGCAGGCAGCAGCAGAAGCGCAGGCGGCAGCAGAAGCACAGGCGGCGGCAGAGGCGCAGGCAGCAGCGGAAGCGGCGGCAGCAGCGGCAGCTCAGGCAGCGGCTGAGGAAGCTGCAAGAGCAGAACAGGAGAATAATGCATCAGTAAATGCTCCGTCAAATGACGGATGTTTAGACGGAGGACTGGTATACTGATTTATGGCAGAGAGACAAGCAGGTTATAAAAACATACTGGGTTTTTCATATATGCGGGCGATAGCTTGTATTGCAATTATCGCCCTGCATATTACTGCATCAGATGCTATAATTTATTACAGCACTGATACCGGAGCAACAGGAAATATTGTTCTTAGCGTAATTCAAAATTGCCTGATGTGGGCTGTACCGTGCTTTGTCATGGTAACAGGAGCCTTACTGCTTCCGGAAGATAAGAAAATAACTTATAAAAAATTATTTAAAAAATATATTGCGCGGATTTTAGGAGCATTAATATTATTTTGTTTTGTGTTCAGGCTGTTTTCTATGGTAATGGATGGTGAGACTTTTTCGTTTTCTATTATTGTTGAAACACTGAATCAGATTATAACAGACGGAAGCTGGTCGCATATGTGGTATTTATACCTTTTGATTGGCCTTTATCTTCTTATGCCTTTTTATAAAAAGATAGCAGCTGCAAGCCAAAGAATAGATATTATCTATTTGTTAATTATATATGCGTTGTTTTTAGCAGTATTTCCGCTCCTACGTGTATGGAATATAAATCTTGGATTCTATATCCATGTATTAACGATCTATCCTTTTTATTTGTTTCTGGGATATGCAATTTATAAAAGAATATTAAAAATCAGTCCTAAAGCAGGTATGGGATTTATTATCGTCACGACAGGGACACTGATTTTGTTGACGG
Organism: uncultured Lachnospiraceae bacterium; assembly: GCA_949283905.1. Taxonomy (GTDB): domain Bacteria; phylum Bacillota; class Clostridia; order Lachnospirales; family Lachnospiraceae; genus Alectryocaccobium. The sequence goes on from CASDUB010000168.1 coordinate 4,946, forward strand.
TCATAAATTCAAATCTTACAGAAATAAGTTTAAGCAGTTTTTGGGGTTACGCATCGATTATTGTTGTGCTCCAGGCGGCGGGAATATTTGCGCTGATCTGCAAAGATAAAAATACACAAAAAGGAATCGTCAAAAAAATATTGATAAAAGTAGATAAATGTTCCTTTGGTATTTATTTAGTGCATATGATTTACGTGCGGCTCTTCTTAAGATATATGGGTATTGATCCTTATATATACGGCGGAATAATCGGCATAATATTGTTTACTATTATGATACTGGCAATATCATATATAACGGTTTGGATATTAAAAAAGATTCCAATAATCAAAAATGTTTTGTAACTAATAAAAATTGTAATAGAGAAAAAGGATACTTCCTTCAAAGTAAGCAGTCATAAAGATGGCAGCCTTGGAGGAAGTATTTTTTTGACTTTATTTATAGGATTTTGAAGATAATTACTCAAAAAGGAAATAATTATTGGCAATTATGACTATTTTATAAAAAAATGTGGATTTAATAGAATTTTAACATTTGAAGTGCTATAATACATTAGTTAAACTTTGTCTAAGTGGTCATATTCAAATGAAGGGAAGTTTACATATATGGAAAAATTAGGATTTGAAGTTATAACGCAGATGATACTTGTCTTTACGGCGGCATTTTATCTTTTGCAGTGTTTTTGGGGATATAAATTTATTAAAGCTTATATCGCAATAAGCGGATTTGTTGTCGGATTTATGGCGGGATTTTTTATTTCGTTTGATTATTATACAGCCGATGCATATGTTCCGACCGTAATCGGAATAGTAGCGGGAGCCGTACTTGCTGTCATTGCGTTTAAACTTTATCTTTTGGGAGTATTTATACTGTGCGGCGCACTTGCGGCGTCAGCGGTATCAAGACTGCCCTTTGGGTCGGAAGGATCTGATAATATCGTAAAGATAGCGTTATGTGTTATTGCATTTATTATTGTCGGTATTCTTGCGGTGAAATTCGCGAAGATGTGCATTATTCTTGTTACGGCTATCGGAGGCGCGATCAATGCCATAAACATTATAAGCACGCCTGTACAGGTTTTAGATGAAAATACTTTGATCCGTATCGCGGCTATCGCAATTCTTTCGGCAGCCGGAATTATAGTACAGAGAATTATTACAAAAAATGAAAGATGATCTGATCAAAGTTAAAATGGAGGAGTTATGCAGAATTATTTAAGATGCTACGCTACGGTATCTTTAAATGCTATTGCTGAAAACATAAAAAAGATAAAAAGCCTTCTGCCTGAGGAGACTAAGCTCATGGCGGTAATAAAAGCCGATGCTTACGGACATGGCGCGTCGGTAGTTGGAAATTATATTGAAAAAATGATCGACTGCGCCGGAGTTGCATCTCTCGAAGAAGGGATTGAGCTGCGCGAATCGGGATTTGACCTTCCTATACTTGTTTTGGGATATTCTTCGCCGAAGCAGTTTGAACAGATGCTTAAATACGAAGTCATGCCGACGATATACAGATATGAAACGGCGGTTGAATATTCAAAAGAAGCAGTCAGATGCAAACTTAACGGAGAGTGCCATATCGCTATAGATACCGGCATGACCAGGATAGGGTTCCGTGCATGTGAAGAATCGGCGGAGATCATTAAGAAAATCAGCGAACTTCCCAATATTACGATTCAGGGGATGTTTACTCATCTGTCCTGCGCCGATACATACAATGAAGAATATAATCAAAAACAGTTTGATGAATTCGAACATATGTCGGAATTACTAAAAGAAAAAAATGTTGATATTCCCGTTAAGCATATATGCAACAGCGCGGGTATCATGAAATATAAAGACAGATATTTTGATTGTGTACGTTCCGGTATTATTACATACGGTATGTATCCTTCAGAGGAAGTTGATAAAAGTATAATAGACTTAAAGCCGGCCCTTGAGTGGAAAACACACGTTATAAATATAAGCGAAGTTGAAGAAGGAAGAGGAGTAAGTTACGGTGCGACATATGTGACACAAAAGCCTGTGACAAAGATCGCTACCCTTGCGGTGGGATATGCTGACGGATATCCCCGTTCCCTTTCTTCAAAAGGCGAAGTGCTGATAAGAGGAAAAAGAGCTCCTATCATCGGAAGAGTCTGTATGGATCAGATGATGGTCGATGTAACTCATATTCCGGATGTTGAGATCGAAGACACGGTAACTTTGATAGGAAAAGATAAAGATGAATATATATCGATCGAAGAACTTGCCGAAAAAGCAGGAAGTTTCAATTATGAGATGGCATGCGGAATCGGCAAGAGAGTTAAGAGGGTGTACATAAAGTGATTAGTGAGTTTTTTATAAAAAAGCCCAATGATCTGATGAAAAAATCAGTAGTGTACAATCTTGCGGCGAATCTTCTCAATGCAGCTGTATCGGTATTTCTGCTGTTGTTTGTTACAAGATCCTGCGGAACAACTGCTGCCGGTATATTTTCGATAGGTTTTTCCACGGCGCAGATGATGCTGCCGATAGGACAATACGGAATGAGAAATTATCAGGCTTCCGATGTTATCGGAAAATACGAGCAGGAAGATTACATAGCATCAAGGATTATAACAAATATAATTATGATGGCGGGCGCCATAGGGTTTGTTTTAGTAAAAGGCTATTTTTTTGAAAAAGCTATGATCCTGGTTCTGCTTTGCCTGCTTAAAGTAACTGATGCGTTCGACGATGTATTCGGCGGATATTATCAGCTTAATAACAGGCTTGATATATCAGGAAAAATGCAGCTGATAAGGATCGGACTTTACTGCATAGCTTTTGTATTGACGGTAACGCTAACGAAAAATGTTTTATTGGCGTGCGCGGTTGCTTTTGCTGTATCGGCAGTCGTGCTTATTGCAATCGTATCAATGGTAAAAAGACTTTTTCCTGTCACAAAGCCAAAATTCAGATGGGACAGACTCAAAAAGCTTTTGATTGACTGTCTGCCTTTGTGCATAAGCGCATTCCTGGTGCTTTATATGGGAAATGCGCCGAAGTATGCTATTGATTCGTATATGTCGAGCGATGCTCAGGCAATCTATAATTATCTTTTTATGCCTTGTTACGTGATATGTCTTTTTGTGTCATTTGTACTTCAGCCGCTTTTGGTTAAAATGTCAAAGACTTGGGTAAACAGAGATTTCATAGGGTTTAAGAAAATAACAGTAATCATATGTGCGGCAACTTTGCTGCTAAGTATATTTGTTATTATAGTCGGACATTTTTTGGGATGTCCGGTACTCGGATGGCTATACGGCGTTGATCTGGGTGAATATCAGTATCCGTTTACAGTATTGCTTGTAGGAGGCGCCGGATATGCGTTTGCAGTTATCCTGCAGACAATTCTTACGGTTATGAGACATCAGTACGTGATAATGATAGGATTTGCTGTATCGGGAATCTTAATAACCGTTTTATCACCGATGTTGGTAAGCGCTATGGGTATAACAGGTGCGGCATATTCATATATTACAGCCTCGCTTGTACTTGCGTTTATAATGCTGATATGTATGATAGGATGTTTCAAAAGAGAAGAAAGAAAAAATAAGATTAACTCGAATGAATAAAAACGGAGGAATTTTTTTATAATGAATTTCGCAGACAATAAGGGAATACAATGGCTTCCGAAGTCAAAAACTGCCGGAGACAGAGTAAAGAATGGAGTTGGAATAATAGGGTTTGTTCTTGCGACTATTTTGATTTTTTTGGCGGCATATCTTCCTTTAACATATAGGTGGAGCCAGACCACATGGAGTGATCTTTCTATTAATGAGATCATTTATCATCTTACGATGCCGATGGAAGGAACAGGAACCGGAATGGTAACGCAGCATATCATAAAATGTCTTGTTCCATCGATTATAATCGCAGCGGCGTTTGTAGCGGTTATGATAATTATCAGAAAAAAGGTGACATATACGTCATTTATCAAAGGACTTATAGCAGCTATAAGTATAGTAATAATTGCGAATACAGTTGCAAGTTTTTGGAAAAAAATGGATGTTTCACAATATGTTGCAAATCAATCACAATATTCATCATTTATAGATGAAAATTATGTGGATCCAAACTCAGTAAATTTAAAATTTCCTGAGCAAAAAAGAAATCTTATATATATCTTTCT
>CASDUB010000169.1 GCA_949283905.1 uncultured Lachnospiraceae bacterium
CTTAAGTTTGAACTTGAGATTGAAGAGATTGACAGTAGGAGCGTATATGGCGGAATCACAGAAGATAACATAGGTCTTATAGGAATTACGACATTTGCCGGAAATACTGCCGAACAATTCAAAGAAGTTTACGATAAGGCTGTCGACGCCGGTATGGAAAAACTTATAATCGATTTAAGGGACAACGGAGGCGGACTTGTTTCGGCTGTCTGCGATACTCTTCGCCAGATACTTCCTGAAGGCGTGATAGTTTCTATGATAGATAAAAACGGAGACAAAAAAGAATATATGTGCGACGGTGAAAATGAACTCGATATGCCCCTTGTTGTGCTCGTAAATGAAAACACCGCGAGCGCCTCCGAAATATTCGCCGGAGCAGTTCAGGATTACGGCAAAGGAACTGTCATCGGAGTACAGACTTACGGCAAGGGAATAGTGCAGGATTCCTATACGCTTTCCGACGGAAGCGTCATAAAGATCACGGTGGCGCATTATTATACGCCGAACGGAAATGATATTCATGAAAAGGGCATTACGCCGGATATCGTAGTTGAAAATAAAGAGGATTCAAAAGAAGATCAGCAGCTTCTCAGAGCTGTTGAGTATCTTGAAGAAAATTAAGGAGCCACAGAGGCTCCTTTTTATGTTGAACAGAAAACGTCGTTTCTGTTGTTTTATTAGCGAATAAAGTTTGTGACATACTGGGCTTCTGCGGTCGGCGGAGTAAGACCGCTTTCTTTTGCGTGCTTTAGAACTTTGAGCAGCCAGGCCATATTTCTTCCAAGGTTACGCATTGCCTGAAGCCCTTCTTCATCTTTATATACATCTTGGGCTGTTGCGCCATGAACCATTCCCCAGTATGTTGAACCGATTGTAAGCATCTGCGCGTTTCCAAAGTGTTTTGTAATGGAATCGATAGCTGCGGTTGTGCCGGCTCTTCTGGCTGAAACGACAGCTGCGGCAGGCTTAAACATGAATGCGGGATAAGTTGCACCGTTCCACTGGCTGTAGAAAAGACGATCCATAAATGCCAGGAGACGCGCGGATGGATGACCGTAATAAACAGGGCTTCCGAATACGAAACCGTCTGCATTATAAGCGGCTTCGGCGAACCTGTTGACGAGATCATCGTCAAATACGCATGATTTGCCGTTATTTTCTTTTGTTTTGCATCCGCCGCAGGCAATACATTCCTGTATCGGTTTTTTGCCTAACTGAAAGATCTCGTAGTCAATACCCTCATCATTTAAAGATTTACCGATTTCATGTAATGCTGTATATGTACAGCCTTTTTCGTTTGGACTTCCGTTTACCATCAATATCTTCATTTTGAAGCACCTCGTATCTTTTTTCATGATTTTAAGAAAATAAAAAAACTAAAACAATACACAGGATTGTCAATTACAGCAAAAAATAAATAAATACTTGCTTTTTTAAAAACGTATGAAAAACATAATAACGGTTAAAAAGCAAGAATATAATATTTTGTTGATGTAAAAGAGAAAAATTGCTATGATATTGAACAATAATATAACAATTGTTCAATAGAAATTGCTGTAGTATTACATTAACAAAAGCAATTGAACATAAGCTGTTAAAAATTGTTAGAGTTAGAAGGTGCACAAATGAAAAACAGAAGCGTACGCAAAGTGCTTTCGGCCGAAATGGAAGCTTTTTATTACACGGATAATGAGTATCATGAAAAACATCCTATGCTGCTCCACAGACATCCGGGATTCGCGGAAGTCATCTATGTCTATGAAGGACATGGAAAATACAGAGTTGGAAATACGATGTATGAACTCAAACCGGGAGATGTTGTAATCGTTGACCGCAATGTATGGCACGGCGAAGAGCCGTTTCTCAATGAGAGAAACATTACTTTTACCTGCGCCATGAAGAATATCAGAAAAGACGGAGAAGTCTCTGCAATAATGCTAAACGGCAGAACATCTGCTGTTCTGGAGTTTGAACCCGGATCATCTGTAGAAAAACTGATGCAGGTGCTTCAGGAACAGTACAACAGAAATGATGTAAATAAGCCTGTATGCAACGGATTATGCAGCGTTCTGTTAAATATAATATACGAAAGACAGCTCAAGGAAAAAGAACAGGAGAGGATCCCTAATTCCGACAGTTCCCGCAAAGCTCCGTATATTGACAAGATCGTAGAGTATCTGGATGAAAATTACAGAGATGTGGCCGACTTAAAGGAGATAGGCAATCACTTTGGACTTAATCACTATTATCTGGCGCATCTGTTTAAGGATGAGATGAATATTTCGCCCATGAAATACGTCATGCGGCGCAAGATAGGAGAGGCTCAGAACCTTTTGATGAACACAGACGCAAAGATAACGGAAATAAGTGACGTTCTTGGATTCAGCAGCAGCGGTCATCTGTATACAACCTTCAAAAAGTACGTAGGCGTTACGCCGAAAGAATATAGAAAATATTACAAAAAAAAGAAAAACGAGACAGAATGACTATCTATTTCGTACAGGAGGATTAATATGGGAACAATAAGAATGACAATGGCGCAGGCTATCGTGAAGTTTTTAAATCAGCAGTATATTGAATTTGACGGAGTAGAGGAACCCTTTGTAGACGGTATATTTACTATTTTCGGACATGGAATGGTTGTCGGACTTGGACAGGCGCTTCAGGAGGAACCGGGACATCTGAGAGTTTATCAGGGAAGAAATGAACAGGGGATGGCGCATGCGGCGATATCGTACGCTAAACAGCATAACAGAAGAAGAATAATTGCATGCTCAAGTTCAATAGGACCAGGTGCGGCTAATATGGTAACGGCAGCTCTTACGGCGACTATTAACAATATTCCGCTGTTATTGTTTCCTTCCGATACATTCGCCACAAGGCAGCCGGATCCTGTACTTCAGCAAGTAGAGCAGTCTCATGATCTGACCATCACAGCAAGCGACTGTTTCAAACCTGTTGTTAAATATTGGGACAGAATTACAAGACCTGAACAGGTAATGAGCGCTCTTATCAATGCAATGCGCGTACTCACTGATACATCGCAGTGCGGCGCGGTATGCGTAAGCCTTCCACAGGATATTCAGGGCGAATCTTATGATTATCCGGAATATTTCTTCCAGAAACGAGTTCATCATATTGCCAGAAGAGCGGCTGATGAGTATGAATTAAAACAGGCAGTGGAAATGATAAAAGCAGCAAAGAAACCGATGCTTATTTCAGGAGGCGGAGTACGTTATGCTGAAGCCGGCGAAACGGTTATGGAATTCTGTAAAGAGTTTGCTGTTCCTGTGTCACAGACACAGGCCGGACATTCGGCTCTTCCTGATTCTTTTGAATACTCAGTGGGAGGAATCGGTGTAACAGGCGGATACGCGGCTAATAAGCTCTGTCAGACTACAGATCTTGTTATTGCTGTCGGCACAAGACTTAATGATTTTGTAACAGGATCAAAATGGGTTCTCTTCCGCAATCCTGACATCAAAGTTCTCGCGATTAATACATCTGAGTTTCATGCTGAAAAATGTGACGCGGTACGCTGCATAGGCGATGCGAAGGTTGTACTGGAGCAGATTATGGCGGAACTCAAAAAATCAGGATATAAATCAGAATACGCCGCTACAAGTGAAATTGAAGATATTCGAAAGATATGGGAAGAAGAGAGACTTCGCGTACTCGGCGTTCAGTACAAAGGCGAAGGATTTGGTGAGGGTAAATTCGTTCCGTGTGTTCCTTCATGGAGCGAAACCATCATGAATGATTTCATAAGAGATATCGGAGGAATTATTACAGAATCAAACGGAGTGGGAATTATCCGTGAGGAAATAGACGACGACGCTATCGTTGTCGCTGCGGCAGGATCTCTTCCTGCTGACCTTGAGAGACTTTGGGTTACAGACGCAAAAGACAGCTACAATATGGAATACGGCGCAAGCTGCATGGGATATGAAATCGCGGGAGCTCTTGGCTCAAAACTCGCATCTCCTGACAAAGAGGTATATTCTCTTGTAGGCGACGGCTCGTTCCTTATGCTTAATTCTGAGCTTGCCACAGCTATGCAGGAAAACGCTAAAATCAATGTTATCGTATTTGATAATGCCGCTTTCGGATGCATCAACAATTTGCAGATGGGAAACGGCATAGGTTCCCTCGCGACAGAGATGCGTCACAGAAATGAAGAGACAGGTATGCTTGACGGCGATTACTGTTATACTGATTTCGCGAAAATCGGCGAAGGATACGGCATGAAAGCATATACAGCAAAAACGCCGGAAGAACTGCGTCAGGCTCTGCGTGATGCAAAGAAAGAAAAAGTATCTACGATCATTGACTGTAAAGTACTGCCGAAGACAATGGCGGAGGGCTATGAGTCGTGGTGGCATATAGGAGTAGCTTCCACTTCCAAAACAGAGGGTGTGCGTGAAGCGCGCGAAAGAATAGACGCTCATCTTAAAGAAGCAAGACGTTATTAATTAATCAGTTTTTATCAGTGTATAAGAGAAGTTTGAAGGTATATGGTGCTGTTTGCAAAAAAAATGGAATGCCGCTTGGCATTCCGTTTTTTTTTGCATAAATAAAATCTAATCTTCCATGTTTTTCATGGACAATCTGTATTCTCCGGGAGGGATACCTACATATTTTTTGAACATACGGTTGAAATGAGCTGTTGCGCTGAATCCAAGCATATCTGAGATTTCGCCGATAGATATAGAAGAATCCATCAGGAGACTCTGGGCTTCGCCAATGCGCAGTTTCATCGCGAACTGTATCGGAGAGATACCGTATTCTTTCTTAAAAGCATGCGAAAGATAATATTCGTTGAGTTTTAGCGAATCAGCTATATCTCTTAATTCAAGCGCCTCGCGGTAGTGTTCGTTTATATAATTGTAAACACGCTCAGCAGTAGCCTGTGAAGAAGTATGCACGTTTTCAGTACGCTCTTTTTCCATTTTTGTGATAAGTTCCCTTGTCAGAAGAAGGAGCGAGAGTGAAAGAGCGTGGCAAGACGCGATTATATTTTTACCTGAATCAGAATATTTATATATCAGTGAAAATATTTCTTTTATATTTTCTGAAAGTTTATTGCAGGAAATGACAGGATACGTTTTTTTGCTGCAGAGATGGTTAGCAGGAAGATGCGCGAACTGAACATCAGTAATACCTACGCAGTATGAGCGTACGCGCCGTTCGTCCTGTGGTTCTTCGCCGTGCAGAACTCCTGCGTTGCAGACCACGATATCGCCTTCTTTAATATCGTAACGTATATTATCTACAAAGTATTTTCCTTCGCCGCTGTAAACATAAAAGAGTTCAAGATAGTCGTCATGTGAGTGTACAAGACGGCCGTGTTTTTTACTGTGCTCTTCGTTAATAAAATGGCAATTTATCAATTTGGGATTGCTTTGCAGCGCATAATATGATGAATCAGATGTTTTCACAGACAACACCCCCTAAAAAATAAACAAAATGGGTGAAATAATAACCGCGTTTGTGTTAAATGTTACATTTTTTATTTAACACAAAAGACAAGAATCGTCAATTGAATCGGGCAATTTCGCCAATAATCCCATAAAAAAGACAAGAATTGAGGCAATTATTGCCTAACGTGTTTTTAAAGAGCGCGAATATAATATAAGCATAAAGAAAAACGAGACAAGATGAACGTGACACAGGATTTTAAAACAAATTTATACGAATGAACAGGCCTGCGTTCGTATGAAGCATCAGCAAACAAAAGTATTAGAATGTATAAGGAGAAAAAAGACAATGAAGAAGGTTAGAATCGGACTTATCGGAGCGGGAAGACTTGGAAAATTACATGGTGAGAATCTCGCTCATTCAGTAAAAGAAGCTGAGCTTTACGCAGTTGCAGACCCGTTTATGAACGACGATATCCGCGAATGGGCAGCGTCTATGGGAGTTGAAAAATGCTACAGCGATCCTGATGAGATTTTCAAAGATCCTACGATCGACGCGGTGTTTATCTGCTCATCGACTCCGACCCACGCTGATCTTATAGTTAAAGCGGCAAACGCGGGGAAAGACATTTTCTGCGAAAAACCTATCCACACAGAACTTGACAAGATCAAAGAAGCGCTTGACGCGGTAGAAAAAGCAAACGTAAAACTTCAGGTCGGATTCGTAAGAAGATTTGATCACAATCACAAAGCAGTAAGAGATACTGTTGTGTCAGGTAAAATCGGAAATCCGCATATTGTAAAAGTGACGTCAAGAGATCCGGATCATCAGTCTATGGATTATATAAAAGTTTCAGGCGGAATCTTCATGGACATGACAATTCATGATTTCGATATGGTTCGTTATCTTGCAGGAAGCGAAGTTACAGAAGTATTTGTTTACGGCGCGGCTCTTTCAGGAGCGGGATACGACAAGATCGGAGATATCGATACGGCGATCGTAACAATGAAATTTGAAAACGGCGCAATCGGAGTTATCGACAACAGCCGTGCTGCTCATTACGGATATGATCAGAGGACAGAGGTTCACGGTGATAAAGGCGCCGTATGGGTAGGAAATGATTTCAATAACACGGCGATGGTTTCTACAGGAGAGTCTGTTGAACTTGCAATGCCTACATGGTTCTTCCTTGAAAGATACAATGACGCGTTTATTGCTGAAGCAAAAGCATTTGTAGACTGCGTACTTAATGACAAACCGTCTCCTGTAAACGGAAACGACGGACTTCAGCCTGTAAGAATAGCAATTGCAGCCGCTAAATCACTCAAAGAGGGACGTCCCGTAAAACTTAGCGAGATATGAAATAAAAGCTGTTTAAAAGATTTTGCTAAGGAGGGAGGTTCGATGAATGAGTAATGAAGCGAAATCAATAGACAAACCATTGTCATGGGGAACCCGTATATCATACGGACTCGGTGATACGTCATGTAACATAGTTATGGGTATTACAACCGCGATGCTCACGCTTTTCTATACTGATTACGCGGGAGTTCCGGTTGCGACAGTAGGTCTTGTAATGCTGCTGTCACGTATTTTCGACGGTACATCAGATGTAATTATGGGCGTTATAGTTGCTAAAACCAAGTCGAAATGGGGTAAAGCCCGTCCGTGGATACTTTGGATGGCAGTGCCTTATGCAATAGCAACACTTTCAATGTTCTTTATACCGCAGACAAATGAAACAGTTCAGTTTTGGTATATTTTTGTAACATATAACCTTACTACGACGGTATGCTATACAGCTATTAACGTTCCATACGGAACACTTTCAACATATATGACCCGTTCATCAAAAGAGCGAGATCTTCTTTCAGTAATTCGAATGGGTTTGTCGCCTATAGGAAAAATTATCGCAGTTACATTTACTCTTCCTATAGTAAAAGCTGTTGGAAATGATCAGGCTGCATGGATAAAAGTAATGGCGGTATGGTGTGTTGTAGCAGTCATACTTCTTATAATATGTTTTGTAAGATGTAAGGAAACTGTAAGCTTTGAAGAAGCAAAGCTTACTCAAAGGAAAGTTGGCGCATGGAATAATGTAAAAGCTCTTCTTTCAAACCAGTATTTCTGGGCTACTTTGATTCTCTGGGCAGTTACATGCATACATACGACTATCATAGGAACTGATCTTCCGTACTACTGCAAATATGTTCTTGGAAACGACGGATTTTACAGTTTTATATATACGGCTGAGATAATCGCCCTTATAGTAGGAGCGTTTGCATGCCCGATGCTGCTTAAGAAACTTAATAAAAGAAATCTTTCGCTCATTGGATGCATCATAGTAGTCATAGCACAGGCTCTTATAGCAGTAAATCCTACAAGCTTTGAATGGATCATGGCAATGACTATAATTCGTTCGCTGGGACAGGCTCCTCTTACATCTGTTGTATTCGGTATGATGGGAGATACTGTTGAGTTTGGACAGTGGAAGAGCCATATACGCCAGGAAAGCCTTATATTTGGAGCAGGATCCCTTGGATTTAAGGTAGGAACAGGTATAACCAGCGTTATTATGACCACGCTGCTTGCAGGAGCCGGATTTGTAGAATCAACAACCGGTGGAGCCGTTCAGACTGTAGCGGCACAGAATATGATATCTACAATATATTACTGGGGACCTATTCTTATTTGGATTGTAGCTATAGTTGTCCTGCTGCTTTATAAACTTGATAACAAATACCCGGCGATTATGAAAGAACTTCAGGAACGTGAATCACACGGAGAAATGTAATAATTTTAACTGCTGCTGTATCTAAGCGGTGCGGCAGCAGATATCAGAAAGGATAAGTTATGGATGTTAAATTAGGAATATGCAATTTCTGTGTACCGGGAACAGGAGTATTTGCTCCGCAGATCGTATCGGAAATGGGATTAGACGGAATGTCTTTGGAATTCGGTTCATATGAGCATGGGTGGCCGTTAGCACAGAGAAAACTTCAGGATCTTTATCTTGACGCGCAGCAGAAATACGGAATCGAATATCCAAATATCGGTGTCAGCGACGGAGACAATGTACCGTTCCATGCGAGAAAAGGAAGCAAATGGGATGAGATCGTTAATGCGGAAGGAACAAAAGCTATCGATGCTGCTGCTTATATGGGCATAAAGCTTGTGTTCTTCTCAAACTTCAATGCCAGCCTGATGCAGACGGAAGAGGATATAGAAAATACGGCAAGAAGATATCGCTATTTCTGCGATTATGCACAGGACAAGGGTATTCAGATAGGATGCGAAAATCCGAATACTGTTCAGGTTCAGAAACAGCTGCTTGAAATGGTAGACAGGAAGAATTTCAATCTTTTCTTTGATTCATGCAATCATGCATGCCTTACAGATATAGATATTCATGAAGTGCTTCGTGAAATGTATCCTTATTATATCAATCAGATGCATGTTAAAGACGGAGTTAAAGGAGCAAATGCCTCCATGATCCTCGGAACGGGAACAACAGGATATCAGGAGACAATCTCATTCTTAAAAGAAAGAAATTATTCAGGATGGCTTATTCTTGAAAATTTATATGAACTTGATCCAATGAGAAAGATCAATGAAGACTATTTTGAGATCATGAGACAGGATATAGCTGCATTAAAAGAATCGGTTAAATGATTAATCAAGGGTTAAAGGAGATGAGAGAATCATGTTAGACAAAAACAAAGTAAAGATCGGAATTGCGCCGATCGCATGGACAGAAGACGACATGCCTGAAATGGGCGCTGAGAACTCATTTCTTCAGACAATAAGCGAGATCGCGCTTACAGGATATACAGGAACAGAGATCGGATGTCAGTTCCCGAGAGATCCTGAGATTCTGAACAGAGAGTTCGCAAGAAGAGGACTTTCATGTATTACCGCATGGATCAGTACTTATTTAAATGAAAAACCGATGTGGGAAAATGAACGTGCTTTTGTAGATCA
>CASDUB010000170.1 GCA_949283905.1 uncultured Lachnospiraceae bacterium
ACAGGATTCGAACCTGCGGCCTCCTGCTCCCAAAGCAGGCGCTCTAGCCAAACTGAGCCACACCCCGATATTCAAATAATTTGCAATCAAACTGACATACCTGTTTTCAAGCTCAATTGCAAAGCCTATTATATGGCAATGATTTTTAAATGTCAACACTTTTTTTCAAAAATTCGAAAATCAGGAATGTAAGTTTTTCAAAAAAAGTGTTGACAAATAACGAGATTAAGTTATATAATAGCAAAGCAAGTTGCGCAGAACGCAAATTGATGGGGTCTTAGCTCAGCTGGGAGAGCATCTGCCTTACAAGCAGAGGGTCACAGGTTCGAGCCCTGTAGGCCCCATGTAAATCAAATATTTGTCAATATGGCGAGATAGCTCAGTTGGCTAGAGCACGCGGTTCATACCCGCGGTGTCGAGGGTTCGAATCCCCCTCTCGCTATTAAACGGAGAAGCGATTCGGTTTTCTCCGTTATTTTTTTGAATGATGTTTATATGAGTCATCTGTCTTCATAGACACAAAATCGTATGCAGGCATCCGATTTGTGTCCATTTGTCCCTTGACTCATACATACAAGTGTGCTATTATATCTAAGCTGTTGATTATAGGTTAACTATCGGCCGGACAACGGCGGGATTATAATAATTGATTTTCGAAATGGAAGAGGTGAATACAAGTGAGAGAAGGAATACATCCGGAATATTATCAGGCTACAGTTACATGCAACTGCGGTAACACATTTACAACTGGTTCTACAAAAAAAGATATTCACGTAGAAATTTGTTCAAAATGCCATCCTTTCTACACAGGCCAGCAGAAAGCTGCTCAGGCTCGTGGACGTATCGAGAAATTCAACAAAAAATACGGCATTTAATTTAAAAAACATAGTTTTAAGCTTAAAAGGGTTGAGGTTGAATGATCTCAACCCATTTTTGCAATAAGATTTAATTTAAGGAATTACAATGAATAAAAGAGTTAACTCCGGAATCGGAGGGCAGGCTGTTATCGAAGGTATCATGATGCAGAATCGTGATAAGTATGCAATAGCAGTAAGAAAGCCCGATAAAGAAATCGAATTAAAAGTAGAGAAAGTTAAAAGATATAATAAAGAGGGAACATGGAGATCCTGGCCTTTTATAAGAGGAATTTTCGCTTTTGTCGATTCTCTTGTTATGGGAATGAAGTGCCTTATGTATTCGGCGTCTTTTTTTGAAGATGAAGAAGAGGTTGAAAAGCAGAAAGAAAAAGAGAAAAACTTAAGCAAAGAAGAAGTAGAGGCGCTTCGTAAAAAACAGGAGAAGCAGGAAAGCGCTGTTATGACGGGCGTGATGATCTTTTCGGTCGTGCTTGCGATCGCCATTTTTATGATTCTTCCTTTTTATGTAAGCAGCTTTATAGGACGATGGGTGACATCGAAGTGGGCGTTATCGGCTATTGAAGCGGTTATCAGAGTCGTGTTCTTTCTTATATATATAGTCATGATCTCAAAGATGAAAGACATAGAAAGAACTTTTATGTATCATGGCGCTGAGCATAAATGTATAAACTGTATTGAAAGCGGAAAAGATCTTACGGTTGAAAATGTTCTTTCGAGTTCGAGACTTCATAAACGCTGCGGAACAAGCTTTTTGTTTTATGTTATAGTTGTCAGCATAGTATTTATAATGTTTATACAGGTTGATTCACGGGCGCTCAAAATAATTTTAAGACTCGCCCTTGTTCCTGTTATAGCAGGCGTGGCTTACGAGATAATACGTCTTGCAGGAAAAACCGACAATAAATTTATCAATGCGCTGAGCAAACCGGGAATGGCGCTTCAGAAACTGACGACAAAGGAGCCTGACGCCGAAATGGCAGAGGTTGCTATTGCTGCGGTTGAAGCCGTCTTTGACTGGAGAGAGTTCCTTTCGAAGAATTTCGGTCGAAAAAAAGAGGAAAAAGAATAAAAGTATGACGTTTATACTTTCGAATGATAAAAAAAGTCTGCGGCAGTCGAAAAAGGCGGCTGTAGACTTTTTGACATTGATGGGAATAGAAGACGCTGTGACAGATACAGCGATAATAATAGAAATGATCACAGGATATTCAAGAGCGCAGATGTTTATGCATGCCGACGATGAATTTACTAAAGAACAGGCGCTGATATTTGAAAAAATGATCAATCAAAGAGGCGAAAGAAAACCTGTTCAGCATATAGTAGAAGAGGCATGGTTTTACGGGCGAAGTTTTTATGTTGACGAGCGGGTGCTTGTGCCGAGATTTGATACGGAGATTCTTATAGAAGAAGCGCTGAAAAGCATAAAACCGGGATCTAAAGTTCTTGATATGTGCACCGGAAGCGGATGCATAATAATCACGCTCACAAAAGAAGCCGGGATAACCGGAACAGGAACCGATATAAGCAACGGGGCGTTGGAAGTCGCGAGATTAAATGCAGAAAGACTTGAAGCCCGATGCGAATTTATAAAAAGCGATCTGTTTGAAAATATTGCCGAAAAATACGATATGATTGTATCAAATCCGCCGTATATAAAAACTTCCGATATAGAAGGACTTGAAAAAGAAGTAAAAGATTATGATCCGATACTTGCCCTTGACGGCGGCGCAGACGGACTGTATTTTTATAGGAAGATAATATCAGGCGCGGGAGATCATCTCAATAATAACGGAAGACTGCTCTTTGAGATCGGTTTTGATCAGGCTGAAGAAGTAAGCGGTCTTATGAAAGAAAGCGGATATAAGGATGTAAAGATAATATATGATCTCGGGAATAACCCGCGTGTTGTCTGCGGAGTGAAATCACAAGATACAGACTGAGGGAAAATACCATGTTTGATAAATTGGAAGATATTCTTATAAAACTTGAAGAAATAATGCACAGGCTCAATGATCCCGATACTGTTAATGACAGCAAGCAGTTTCAGAAGCTTTTAAAAGAACAGGCGGAACTGCAGCCCCTTGCGGATGCGTATACAGAGTACAAGAATTGCAAGGAAACGGCAGCCGAAAGCCTTGAAATGCTTGAAGCAGAGTCTGATGAAGAAATGAGAGAACTGCTGAAGGACGAACTTCAAAATGCGAAAAAAAGAGTTAATGAGCTTGAACATGAACTGAAGATACTGCTTCTGCCAAAAGATCCAAACGATCAGAAAAATGTCATAGTCGAGATAAGAGCGGGAGCCGGAGGCGACGAGTCGGCATTGTTTGCATATGAGATATACAGAATGTATAATAAATACGCCGACAGTAAAAACTGGAAAACAGAGCTTTTAAGCTGCAGCGAAAACGGCCTCGGCGGTTTTAAAGAAGTTACGTTTATGATAAACGGTGCAGGCGCTTATTCGAGGCTTAAATATGAAAAAGGCGTTCACAGAGTACAGAGGGTTCCTGAAACGGAAAGCGGCGGAAGGATACACACTTCTACGATAACAGTTGCTATTATGCCGGAAGCTGAAGAAATAGATTTTCATCTTGATCTGAACGACTGCAAATTTGATGTATTCAGGGCTTCGGGAAACGGAGGCCAGTGTGTAAATACGACGGATTCGGCAGTTCGTCTGACACATATTCCGACAGGAATAGTCATTTCATGCCAGGATGAAAAATCACAGCTTAAGAATAAAGATAAGGCGCTGAAAGTGCTGCGTTCAAGACTTTACGAGATGGAGCTTGAAAAACAGCATGAAGCGGAAGCAAAAGAAAGAAGAAGCCAGGTAGGAACCGGCGACAGGTCTGAGAAAATCAGGACATATAATTTCCCGCAGGGAAGAGTTACAGATCATCGAATAAAACTGACGCTTCACAAAATAGAGTCTGTTCTCGCAGGCGATCTTGACGAGATAATAGACAGTCTTACCGCTGCAGATCAGGCCGAAAAACTGGCGTATATGGAACAGCAGTAACCATGGCGGTTTAGGGGTTCTGATACGATATTATATAAATAGGAAGGTTAAAATACAGATGAAAAAATCTACTGTAGGCGTTCTGGCGGCGTTATTGTTAAGCTTATCAGCCGGAAGTATGACTGCATGCGTACAGCCAAAAGAAGATTCGGGTGCGTATGACAATGCGTTAGAAGCATATGAAGCAGGAGATTACGAACTTGCGATGTCTGAGTTTGATAAAGCAATCGCAAATGATAAAAGAGAAGCTGAGGGATACAGAGGACAGGGACTCGTATATCTGAAACAGGGCGATTATGAGAGCGCTGTTATTATGTTCGATAAGAGTCTTGAAGCTCTTAAACATGAAAATGAAGAATTTGAGAACGACGTACTCATGTATAAAGCCGAAGCATGCGCAAAAAATTCAGATACGGACGCAGCGCTTGAAATTTATTCGGGGCTTGAAGAAAGCTCGATGGCTGAACTTGTATTCGCACTTGAAGGACAGATTTATTTAAATAAAGGCGATGTTCAGCAAGCTTTAAACTGTTTTGAGCTTTCGGAAGAAGCCGGAAAAAGCATTGAAACATATTTGCTGATATATGAATCGTTTGCAGCTGTGAGCCGCGAAGGCGACGGAGCTGTATATCTCGAAAAGGCAAAATCTATAGAACCGTCAACTCCGGAAGAAAGAGCCGAGCTTGGAAAGATATATTATTATCTTGAGGATTACGATAGTTCCATAAGCCAGCTTAATAAAGCGATTGAAGAAGGATATACAGAGGCCTATACCATATTAGGCGATATTTATCTGGAAAGCGAAAATATATCAGGCGCGAAAAATCTTTTCATAAGCGCGCTGAATCAGAACGTCGAGCCGGCGATGGCGTATAACGGTCTGGCTATGTGCGCGATAAAAGAAGGAGACTATAACAGCGCACTTTCTTATATAGATATGGGACTCGAATATAAAGATGAGAGCGCAAAGCAGAGTCTTTTGTTTAATGAAATAATCATATATGAAAAAATGCTTGATTTTGAGACGGCTAAAGTAAAAATGAATGAATTTTTGATCTTGTATCCGGAAGATCAAAGAGCTGTGGATGAAGCTAAATTTCTTTTACGTCAATGAGATTTTAAGACAGAATGGATGAGGGGCAGGATGTTTGAAACCAGAGAAGAAAAAGAACGTGTGATATTAGTCGCCGCGGCGTTGGGTTCGGAAAAGGAGGCGGCAAGATCACTTAAGGAACTGGCGGAACTTGCGAAAACAGCGGGTGCAGATGTAGCCGGTACGCTTATACAGAGCAGGGAACAGGTGCATCCCGGCACTTATATAGGAAAAGGAAAGATAGAAGAACTTGAGCAGATGCTCTATATGCTTGACTGCGATGGTAACATCTGCGATGATGAGCTTTCTCCGGCGCAGCTGTCTAATCTTCAGGATATGCTTGAATGCAAAGTTATGGACAGAACTCTTCTTATTCTTGATATTTTCGCGGCAAGAGCGCTTACAAGCGAAGGTAAGATACAGGTAGAGCTCGCGCA
>CASDUB010000171.1 GCA_949283905.1 uncultured Lachnospiraceae bacterium
ATAATCGATAAAGATCTTGAAGAAGGCAAATACGACCAGGTATGTACGCGTTTTCCGCCGGAACCAAACGGTTATCTTCATATAGGACATGCAAAATCAATTCTTTTGAATTATGGTCTTGCAAAAGAATATAACGGTGTTTTTCATATGAGATTTGATGATACAAACCCTACTAAAGAAAGAAAAGAGTTTGTTGAATCTATAAAAGAAGATATAAAGTGGCTTGGAGCCGACTGGGGAGAACATCTTTATTTTGCTTCTGATTATTTTGACAAAATGTATGAAGCAGCTGTCAAGCTCATAAAGAAAGGCAAGGCGTATGTCTGCCAGCTTTCGGCCGACGAAATCAGGCAGTACAGAGGAACACTTTCCGAGCCGGGAAAAAACAGTCCTTACAGGGAACGTTCTGTCGAAGAAAATCTTGAATTATTTGAAAGAATGAAAAACGGTGAATTTGAAGACGGTTCGATCGTTCTTCGCGCGAAGATCGATATGGCGTCTCCAAATATGAATATGCGCGATCCTGTTATATATCGTGTGGCCCATCTTCATCACCATAACACAGGAGATAAATGGTGCATCTATCCGATGTATGATTTTGCGCATCCTATCGAGGACGCCGAAGAGCATATTACGCATTCTATCTGTACTCTCGAATTTGAAGATCACAGACCGCTTTATGACTGGGTTGTAAGAGAACTTGAATACGAGAAACCGCCTAAACAGATCGAGTTTGCCAAGCTCTATCTTACAAATGTTGTCACGGGTAAGAGATATATCAAAAAACTCGTTGAAGAAGGAACGGTTGACGGCTGGGACGATCCGCGTCTTGTTTCTATAGCAGCTCTCAGACGACGCGGATTTACGCCGGAGTCTATTCAGAAATTCATAGAACTTTGCGGTGTTTCAAAAGCTAACAGCTCTGTTGATTATGCAATGCTTGAGTATTGCATAAGAGAAGATTTAAAGACAAAAAGATCAAGAGTTATGGCTGTTCTGGATCCGGTGAAACTTATCATCGACAATTATCCTGACGGTCAGAGCGAGGAATTGGAAGTTCCAAATAACCTTGAAAATGAAGCTTTAGGTTCAAGAAAAGTCACATTTTCAAAAGAGCTCTTTATCGAAAGAGAAGACTTTATGATAGAACCTCCTAAAAAGTATTTCAGGATGTTTCCGGGAAATGAAGTACGCCTTATGAACGCTTATTTTGTAAAATGTACCGGTTACGAGACTGACGAAAACGGCAATGTAACAGTCGTACACGGAACATATGATCCTGCAAGCAAAGGCGGAAACAGTCCTGACGGACGCAAAGTTAAAGGAACGATTCATTGGGTTGACGCAAATACGGCAGTTAAATGCGAATGCCGTCTTTATGAAAACCTGATCGATGAAGAAAAGGGAGTATATAACGAAGACGGAACAATGAACATCAATCCTAATTCGCTTACAGTTGCTAAAAACGCTCTCGTGGAAAAATCCCTTGCTGACGTAAAAGCATATGACAGCTTCCAGTTTGTAAGAAACGGATTTTTCCGTGTAGATTCGAAAGATTCTAAACCCGGAGCGATAGTATTTAACAGAATCGTTTCTCTTAAGAGTTCATTTAAACTTCCAAAAGCTTAATATTTACCCCTTGAGTAGAGTCAGACAACGAGTTCTATTTAAGGGGTTTTATTATAAAAAAAGTTGTATTTAACCAGGAGATATTAAAATGAGTGACGACAGATCAATAAAGAATGATAAAGATAAAACAGTGACAGATCATCCTTTCGACGGAGCAGATCCTTCAAATCCTTTTGGAGACGGCGGAAAAAATATGCTCGATCTGATGAATGAGCATCATTACGAAATGACAGGATGGGGACTTTCGAAAATCTGTTTTCGTGATACAGATAAAATCCTTGATATCGGATGCGGCGGAGGAATGACCGTTAAGAGACTGCATGATATGTATCCTAATGCTGAGATTACAGGGGTGGATTATTCAGAAACGTCGATTGAAAAAAGTACAGAATTAAACATGGCAGAAGTGGAAAAAGGATCTTTGAAATTTGTTCACGCATCTGTTGAATCGCTTCCGTTTAAAAATAACGATTTTGATAAAATAGTGACGGTAGAAAGTTTTTATTTCTGGCCCGATCCGCAGGAAAATCTTAAGGAAGTGTATCGTGTGTTAAATGACGGCGGAAACTTTGCGCTTATAGCTGAAGTTTACGATAACGGAAATATCAGCGAGGAACAACGCCGAAATATAGAAAAATACGGTCTCTACAATCCGACAATAAATAAATTCAAAGAATTATTTGAAAAAGCCGGATTCAAAAATATTGAGTTTAATTTAAAAGAAGAAAAGGAATGGATTTGCATAACCGCCGAAAAATAATTATTTTATGCGGTTATTAACAAACCTTGCGGGATAAATATGAAAATAGTTCAGACAGACGGTAAAGAAATATTATCCGAGTTTGCGCCCGAATTTGCGCATTATAATGATGATATATATTTTGGAGAAGTATGGAATAATACCGACCTTGATTTAAAAACGAGAAATATCATTACGGTTGCTGCGCTTATATCTTCCGGAGCGGATGACAACGCTTTAAAATATTTTATGAAAAGCGCAAAAGAGCAGGGGATCACTCAAAAAGAGATTGCAGCTGTCATAACGCATGTTGCTTTTATTGTCGGATGGCCTAAAGCATGGCGTGCGTTTGAGCTCGCTAAAGATATTTGGAGGATCGGC
>CASDUB010000172.1 GCA_949283905.1 uncultured Lachnospiraceae bacterium
ATGCTCGTGTTGAATAAATCAACATGAGCATACTATCATCTTTTTTATTTTAAGTCAAGAAACTTTTTATTCTTCAAACAACGCGTTTATAAAAGAGTCGGCGTCAAATTTCTGAAGATCCTCGATTCCTTCTCCCACACCAATAAACTTTACTGGGATATCAAGCTCAGACTGTATCGCAACGGCGATTCCTCCTTTTGCTGTACCATCAAGCTTGGTAAGTATTATACCTGTCACAGGCGCAGCTTCGGCAAACTGTCTTGCCTGGATAAGTGCATTCTGTCCGGTTGTACTGTCCACAACAATAAATGTCTCGATATGAGCTTCAGGGTATTCTTTTTCTATTATCTTGTATATCTTGTGAAGCTCATCCATAAGATTTTTCTTGTTATGAAGACGTCCGGCAGTATCGCAGAGCATAATATCGGCCTTTCTGGCTTTAGAGGCAGCAATAGCGTCATAAACTACCGATCCCGGATCAGCTCCTGTCTGTGCGCCGATTATATCAACGCCTGCCCTCTGAGCCCATGTCGTAAGCTGTTCTCCTGCAGCGGCACGAAATGTATCTGCTGCTGCCATAATAACTTTTTTGCCCATTTGCTTGTAGTTATAAGCAAGTTTTCCTATAGAGGTTGTTTTTCCTACTCCATTTACGCCGATAACAAGGATTACCGTTTTTTCATTCTCAAAGGCATAAGCGCCTTCATCAACCTTCATCTGCTCTTTGATGGTATCGATAAGAAGCTGACGGCATTCCATAGGATCTTTGATCTTATTTTCTTTGACGCGCTCCTGTAGTTCTTCAAGAACTTTTTCTGTTGTCGCCACTCCCATATCGCTCATTATAAGCGTCTCTTCAAGTTCTTCATAAAAATCATCATCTATTATCATGTAGCCTTTAAAAACAGATGTTAATCCGGATGTGAATTTAGCTCTTGTTTTTGAAAGACCCTGTTTTAATTTAGAAAAAATAGACATCTTTTATTTCCTTTCATAAAATCAGTTAGAAAGCTGGCTTTCTATAAGGTCGACTGAGACCATAGTAGAAACGCCTTTTTCCTGCATCGTAATACCATAAAGCCTGTCAGCTGCAGTCATAGTTCCTCTTCTGTGAGTTATAACTATGAATTGAGTATTGTCTACAAGTTTATGCAGATATTTTGCAAAATGATCTACGTTTGCATCGTCAAGAGCAGCTTCTATCTCGTCAAGGAGACAGAACGGCGAAGGCTTGAGATTCTGAATCGCAAACAGCAGCGCAATTGCCGTAAGAGTTTTCTCTCCACCCGAAAGCTGCATCATATTCTGAAGTTTCTTTCCCGGCGGCTGTGCGATGATCCTGATGCCTGCTTCAAGAATATCCATATCCTCAACAAGTTCAAGAGTACCCATTCCGCCGCCGAAAAGCTGTTTAAACACTTTGTTAAATTCTTTCTGAATATGACCGAATTCTTCAATGAATTTTTTCTGCATATTTTTATCAAGTTCTTCAATGATCTCTTTAAGACTTTCCGCAGCTTTTACAAGATCGTTATGCTGAACGCTTAAGAATTCATATCTTTCTTTAACTTCTTTATATTCTTCTATCGCGTTTACATTTACATTTCCGAGAGCTTTTATCTCGGATTTCAGCACTGATATCTCCTGCTTTAACTGAGAAAAACTTCTGTCGTCGTCAGGAGAACGCTCCGGAAGATTTACAGGAGTAAGCTCATATTCCTCGAAAAGATAATTAATGTTTTTCTCACGTTCAGATTCATTTTTCTCGATAGATGTTTCGAGACGATATATCTCTTTGTCAAGAAGTCCTCTTGTCTCAGATAATTCTTCACGCTGTTTGAAAAGCTCTTTATACGCGGTATTATTCTTATCTTTTTCTTCCAGCCTGTCTTTTAATTGAACATTGAGTTCATCAAGCTTGACGGCATAATTTTTCGATTCGTTTTGAAGTTCGCCGATTATATACTCTTTATCGGAAATCTCTTTTGATTCGTCAGCAATCCTTGATTCAATCTGTTTTATATCCAGATTAATTTTTTCGATCTCTGATGATGTTTCATCTATGTTATGTCTGACAAACTCTATTTTCTGCACATCGGTATTGTACTGCATTTTCGCATTCTCCACCGATTCAAGCGCCGAATGTTCGTCCTGAGTAAATTCTTCGATTGACCTTGTGGACTGCTCCATACTCTGCATAAGCTGCTGCTCTATATTTGAAGATTCATTCATCTGTTCGTTTACAGTCTTCATAAAATCTTCAATTTCTTTTTTCTGCTGCTGAAGTTTTGATTTTTCTTTTTCAAGCTCATTGCTGTCACTGAGGATCGAATCTGTCTGCGTCATTGCATTTCTCAGACTTACTTCAGCAGTATTTCTGTTCAGATACAGCTGCTGCAATTCATCATTTACCTTACTCTGTTCAACTCTGAAGGTATTTCTTTCTTTTTTCAGCGATGCGATCTCATCTTCCATCTGCTGTATATCTTTTTTACCCTTTTTTACAGCAGCAACAAGTTCGTCGAGCTGTCTCTGTCTTCCGAGAAGGTTTGAATTATTTTTGTAACTTCCTCCCGTCATAGCTCCGCCGGGACTCATAAGTTCACCGTCCAGCGTTACCATTCTGTGGTGATGCTTATATTTTCTTCCGATTGCTATGGCGTGATCAATAGTATCAATGACATAAGTTTTTCCCAGAAGTCTGTTTACAAGCCCTTTAAAGCGCGGTTCAAACTCGACAAGCTCGCTTGCAAGTCCTATTACACCTTCTTCGTTCAAAGGTTTTTGCGCAGGTTCTTTATCATTTATTGCCGTAAGTGGTAAAAATGTAGCTCTTCCGAAATGACCTCTTTTTAAGAACTCAATAAGATATTTTGCCGTTGCTTCATTATCGGTAACGATATTCTGAAGACTTCCGCCAAGAGCAGTCTCAAGAGCGGTTTCATATTTTTCCTCTGTCGAAATTATTTCGGCAACAACGCCAAGGATGCCTGAATTTCTTTCTTTCTGCTCCATTACCTTTTTGACACTGTGGCCATATCCTTCATATCTTTCGGCAATGTTTGTCAAAGATTCAAGAAGAGACTGATCTTTATGATATTTTGTAAGGACCTTGTCTAATCTGAAATCAGCATCAGAAAGTTTCTTTTTCATCTCTGCAAGCTTGTCATTATACTCGGAAAAACTTTTTTCATTTTCCGCTATACGGCTGCATATCTCATTATATGCTATCCTGTTCTTTTCCTCATTTTCGCGGAGCTTTTTCTTTTCTTCTGAAAGTCTGAGCATTCGTCCTGTCAGATCCGCCTGTCTGACCTCAAGCTGTTCCCTTAAGGTGATATATTTCTGACTTTTCTCTTTTATACTGCTTCTGGAATTCAAAAGAGAAATGAGTTCGTTTTTATTTTTCTCCGACTCGGCATTTTTCTCTTCGAGGTTCTTTCTTACGCGTTCAAGGTTTTCTTCCGCTTTTCGAACATTTTCTTTCGAAGTTTCTATGCTATCAATAAGGTCTTTTTCATCTTTTTTGTAACTGTCAAGGGATTCTTCTTTTCGTTTCCTGTCATTTTGCAGTCCTTCAATCTGAACGGCAAGAAGTTCTTTATTTGACCGGGAGCTGTTAATCTGCTCATTTAATATCTGTATCCTGCTTTCGCTTTGCTGCTTCGCCTCTGTTACTTCAGTTATCTGAGATCTTATACTGTTTAACTTCTGCTCAAGTTCAGATATTAAAGCATCGATCTTTTCATATTCTTCTTTAGCGGAATTATACGCCCTGTCGGCCTCTTCAAGCTGCTCTTTAGCATTTTCATACTTTGAAGATAACTGTTCCAGTTCTTTTTCGATCCGGTCATCATTCATTCTGAAGATTGCGATATCTCTTTCTTTCAGTTCATCCCGCTTTGTAAGATATATCCTTGCTTTCTGAGACTGTTTTTCAAGAGGAACTACCTGCTTTGTCAACTCCGAAAGAATGTCGGTTACTCTCGTAAGATTTGATTCCTCTTTTTCAAGTTTTTTTAGAGCCGCTGCCTTTCTTCTTTTGAACTTCACTATTCCGGCCGCCTCATCAAACAGTTCACGTTTTTCTTCAGGCCTTCCGTTCAGGATCCTGTCGATCTGTCCCTGTCCGATAAGAGAATAGCCTTCCTTACCGATACCTGTATCATAAAACAGTTCCTGAACATCTTTCAGTCTGCACTGGGAACCGTTGATCATATATTCGCTCTCGCCGGATCTGTAAAGTCTTCTTGTTACTGTAACAGTTTCAAAATCTATATTCAGCGCGTGATCGCTGTTATCAAGCGTTATGGCAACAGAAGCAAAACCAAGAGGTTTTCTTGTCTGTGTTCCGGCAAAGATTACATCCTGCATGTTTCCGCCTCGAAGCTGTTTTGCGCTCTGCTCTCCAAGAACCCATCTTACTGCGTCGGAAACATTGCTCTTTCCGCTTCCGTTCGGACCGACGATGGCTGTTACGCCGTCATGAAACTCTAATTTTGTTTTCGATGCAAAGGATTTAAATCCCTGCATTTCAATACTTTTCAGATACATAGTTTACCTACCGCTTTAATTTTTAATATCGCCTGATACGACGCCTGCTGTTCGGCCTGCTTTTTGGTTCGTCCTGATCCTTCTCCATATACTTTATCATTGATAATGACCTGAGCAACAAAAGTTTTCGCATGAGCCGGTCCGCTTTCACCTACTATCCGATATACAGGCGCAGGTATGTTTTCGCTTTGAACAAGCTCCTGCAAAACGCTCTTGCTGTCATAAAACAGTTTTTTATTTTCGGCGTCATTTAACACATGAGATAAAACGAATTTCTTTGCGCTTTCGAAACCTCCATCGAGAAATATCGCGCCTATCACTGCCTCACATGCATCGGAAACGATGGAATCACGTTCTCTTCCTCCTGTCATTTCCTCGCCTTTTCCCATAATTATATAGTCCTGCAGCGAAAATTCCCTTGCATCAAAAGCAAGCGCCGGTTCGCATACAAGGCTTGCCCTGAGTTTCGACATATTTCCTTCGGGCATATCAGGATATTCTTTATATAAAAATTCGCTCGAAACAGTTTCGAGAACGGCGTCTCCCAAAAACTCAAGCCTTTCATTGCATTGAGATTTTTCCATACGATGCTCATTTATATATGAACTGTGCGTAAGGGCATGTTTAAGAAGGGTAATATCTTTAAACTTATATCCAATATTTTTTTCTAATTTTGAAAGATTATCAGAATTCATACGTTTTCCTTACATAACAATTGGACAAAGGGAAATTTTCCTTTGTCCAATAATGATTATTCTTCTGTCATATTGATCTTTTCACGGATTATCTCGTTGATCTTCGCTTCTTTAAATGAAATACACTGCTTTATAGCGGTTGCAAACGCCGGCGCTTTAGAATTTCCGTGAGCTTTAACAACGAGCGCCGAAAGGCCGAGCAGCGGAGCTCCGCCGTATTTTTCTACATCAAAAACTTTAAGAGTCTCTTTAAGACTTCCTTTTACAAGAAGCGCCCCGATCTTTGATTTTAAGCTGCTCATAAATGTTTCTTTTATCAGTTTAAGAAAAGTCTTTGAAACGCCTTCGTACATTTTAAGAACTATGTTTCCCGCAAACGCATCGCACACGATTATATCAGCTTTTCCCTTTGATATTTCATTTCCTTCGATATTTCCGATAAAATTAATATCTTTTCTCTCTTTTAAAAGCTGATAAACTTCTTTTGTAAGAGCGTTTCCTTTTTCTTCTTCGGCGCCTACATTTAAAAGTCCGACTTTAGGAGAATCGATCTTAAGGGCTTTTTCCATATAAACGGAGCCCATGATTGCAAACTGAACAAGATTTTCCGGTTTGGCATCCACATTTGCCCCGGCATCGACAATAAGCGCAACTCCCTTTTCGGTAGGCACTGCGGTTGCAATAGGCGCTCTCGAAACACCTTTTTCTCTTCTTACGATAGTCTGTCCGCCTACAAGCACGGAACCTGTGTTTCCGGCTGTTACTAAGGCGTCCGCTTCACCTGTTCTCACTTTTTTCATTGCAACGACAAGGGAAGAATCTTTCTTTTCCTGTATCGATTTTACCGGCGGCTCGCCTGTTACTATCACTTCTGTTGCATTTACGATCTCAATCTGATCTTTAGGGTAATCATATTTTGCAAGTTCATTTTTCAAAATATCTTCTTTTCCCACAAGGACAACGATCAGATCTTTATTTTCTTTAACTGCAATGACTGCGCCTTCAACAGGTGCGGCAGGAGCAAGATCTCCTCCCATCGCATCAAGGGCCACTCTTATTTTTTCGCTCATATTAAGCTCCTTCCGCAGCCGGCTGCGCCTGATTCTGGAAAAGTCCTAACGGATCCTGTCCGCTGATAAGTTTTCCGTCCGCATCAAACACATTACCGTCACGTTCACCGTTCTTAAGTTTTATTCCGTCTTCCTGATAGAAATAATATGCATCGGTATATCTCCATCCGGAGAATCTGTAACCGTTTGCTTCAAAATAGTAATCATTTCCGTCAATAGTAACTTCTCTGTCAGCAATATAACTTCCGTCATCAGAAAGATATCTTATTCCGCCGAATTCATCCTGAGTCCACTG
>CASDUB010000173.1 GCA_949283905.1 uncultured Lachnospiraceae bacterium
AAACCTAACGTAGGAAAGTCCTCAATCGTCAACAGACTTCTTGGAGAGAACAGAGTTATCGTGTCAAATATCGCCGGAACAACGCGCGACGCCATTGATACAAAAGTTGTTCACAACGGACAGGAATATATTTTTATTGACACGGCGGGACTCAGAAAAAAAAGCAAGATCAAAGAAGACCTTGAGCGTTACAGCATTATAAGAACTGTAACGGCTGTTGAAAGAGCCGACGTGGTGCTCTGCGTTATCGACGCTGTTGAAGGCATAACGGAGCAGGATGCCAAGATCTGCGGTATCGCCCATGATCAGGGAAAAGGAATCATCATTGTTGTAAACAAATGGGATGCTATCGAGAAAAATGACAAGACAGTGAACAAATACGCAGGCGACATCAGAGATATCCTTTCGTTCGCACCCTATGCAGAGATAACTTATGTTTCAGCTCTCACTGGACAGAGACTGCCTAAGCTGTTTGATCTGATAGATACCGTTCTGCAGAATCAGACGCTCCGTGTTCAGACAGGCGTTTTAAATGAGATCATTACGGAAGCTGTGGCTATGCAGCAGCCGCCTACCGATAAGGGAAAAAGACTTAAAATATTTTACGCTACACAGGTTTCTGTTAAACCGCCTACATTTGTTATATTTGTAAATGATAAAAAACTGATGCATTTCTCGTATGTCAGATATCTTGAAAACAGGATCAGAGATGCGTTTGGATTTAAGGGAACTTCCCTTAAATTTATTACAAGAGAAAGAAGCGAAAAATAATTCCGGGCATCATCCGGATTCGGGAGGAAATTATGGAGCGGTTAATTTGTCTGGTCGTGGGATATTGTTTCGGTCTTATTCAGACCGCATATATAATCGGCAGGATTAAAGGAATCGATATAAGAAAAAAAGGAAGCGGAAACGCCGGAACGACAAACAGCATCCGCGTAATGGGCTGGAAGCTGGGACTTGTCACAATGGCGTGCGATATAATGAAATGTATCGTCCCGGTTCTTATCATGAGAGCTGTTTATGCTTCAACGGGAATGGCTCTTTTACTCGGACTTTGGACGGCGGCGGGAGTTGTTCTCGGACACGATTTTCCGTTTTATCTTAAATTTAAAGGCGGAAAAGGAATCGCAGCGACAGCAGGTACGATAATCGCATTCGCCGACTGGCATCTTATCGTTGTCGGTATCATCTGCTTTTTTGTACCTGTGCTTTTATCAAGATTCGTATCGCTCGGTTCGCTGTGCCTTTCACTGAGCTTCCTTGTCGGAATCATAGTGAGCGGACAGCTCGGCGTGTATGATATGGCGCAAAGCGCGCTTGTTGAAATGTATATCATCGTTGCTTTTCTTACGGTTCTTGCCTTCTGGCTTCACAGAAGCAACATCGTGAGACTCGCAACCGGAACAGAGAGAAAATTATTCTAATTCGGAAGGAGAAATAAATATGGCAAAGGTCAGTGTAATCGGTTCGGGAAGCTGGGGAACAGCGCTTGCATGGCTTTTATGCAACAATGGCCACAACGTTACATTATGGTCGTTTCTTGAAGAGGAAAATAACATGTTCCTTGAGCATCATGAAAATACGGATAAACTTCCGGGAGTTATACTTCCGGATGCGGTAAAATATACAACAGATTTGAAAGAAGCTGTAGAAGGAAAAGATCTTATGGTTCTCGCAGTTCCTTCTCCGGCAGTCAGAAGCACTGCAAAGAAAATGAAAGAATTTGTCAAAGAAGGACAGATCATAGTAGATGTGGCCAAGGGAATCGAAGAAGAAACTCTTATGACGATGACTCAGATCATTAAAGAGGAAATTCCGCAGGCGGAAGTTGCCGTACTCAGCGGACCGACACATGCCGAAGAGGTTGGCAAAGGCCTTCCTACAACGATCGTTACCGGCGCGTATAACATGAAGATAGCGGAATATGTGCAGAATGTTTTTATGAGTCCTGTTTTCAGAGTGTATACATCTCAGGATATACTTGGTATTGAACTCGGCGCAGCTCTTAAGAACGTCATAGCCCTCGCAGCAGGAATCGCCGACGGTCTCGGATTCGGAGACAATACAAAAGCTGCTCTAATCACAAGAGGTATAGCAGAGATTTCAAGACTCGGAATCAAGGCGGGAGCCAAAGCGTCAACATTTTCAGGACTTTCAGGAATAGGTGATCTTGTAGTTACGTGCGCGAGTATGCACAGCCGCAACAGAAGAGCAGGTATCCTTATCGGAAAGGGATATTCAATGCAGGAAGCCATGGACGAAGTTCATATGGTAGTCGAAGGTGTTTATTCCGCAAAAGCGGCTCTTAAGATGGCGAAAAAATACGACGTCGAAATGCCTATAGTTGAGGCAGTCAACAATATTTTGTTCAACGGAAAATCAGCGTCAGACGCCGTTATGGAACTGATGCTCAGAGTAAAAAAAGAAGAAGTCTGATAAGGAGGGTAAAAAATGTCTGTATTTGATAATATCGGAAACAAGCTTTCAAATATTGGAGGAAGCATTAAACAGGGAGCAACTACTTTTACTGAAACAATGCAGTATAACAGCAATATCGAACGAGCAAAAAAAGATATGAAAGATGTATATACTGAATTGGGCGAGAGATTTTTCAATGACAACAAAGAAAATGTCCCTGAACAGTATAGAGACATTTTTGCCAGAATTATTGAGATCGAATGCTACATCGAAGCTACGAAACAGGCTATGAGGGAACTTACAGGAGCAAGAGAGTGCCCGAACTGCAAAGCTGAAGTTCAGAAGGGACAGCTCTTCTGCACCGTATGCGGAACAAGGATTGAAGATCCGGCGCCTCAGACCGGCGCCGTATACTGCAAAAACTGCGGACAGGAGATCCAGCCGGGATTTCGATTCTGCACCCGCTGCGGCGCAAAAGTAGAAGATTACACGACACAGCAGAAGGATGACTCGCTTGAGCAGACTCAACCGGTCGGTTATAATGCGGCTGGGATAAATAATGAGAATGTTCAGACAGAGAATGTGCAGGCTGAGAATATGCAGGCTGAAAGTATGCAGGCAGAGAATGTACAGAAGGAAGCGGTTCAGGCAGAGAATGCAGTACAGGCTGAGAGTGTTCAGCCGGAAGAAATGCAGGGTGGAGCAGTTCAGACAGAAAATGTACAGACTGAAGCAGTTCAGGAGCAGCGTCCTGAATATAATTTCGGACAGGCACAGCCGGAAGAAGCTCAGGAAATGTCACAGCCTGAATCACCTGACGTGGAAAGTTCCGTTCAGGTTCCTGACATGGACGGCAAGATAATATGCCCGCACTGCGGAGCGAAGATCAAAGCAGGCACAACATTCTGCATCATGTGCGGCGCAAGACTGAGATAAAGGTTATTGCCGTGCAAGATAATAAAAACAGTTTTATCTGTTTTAGAAGTTTCATTATTTGTTAAAAATACATATAATTCGTCTGTGAAAAAATAATATTTTATTATCTTTTTAATTGACAGATAAATCGAATTAACATATAATGTCTCAAGTGTGCGTAAAGCTATCACTTTGAATCAAACATCCCAGTCAAAGCCCCGGCGAAGATGTTTAATATAGCGGCATGAAGCCATACGGACAGTGGAGGAGTGCTGCAAGCAATTGTTTAAATTAAAATGTGTAATTAGACTTAAGGGAGGTTCAATAATGAACACATATATGCCTAATCCTACAAAGGTTGAGAAAAAATGGTATGTTGTTGATGCTGCCGGATGTACATTAGGACGTCTTGCATCAGAAGTTGCTAAAGTATTAAGAGGAAAAAACAAACCTGAGTTCACTCCACATGCAGATATGGGTGACTATGTTATCGTTGTAAATGCCGAGAAGATCAAAGTTACAGGCAGAAAATTAGATCAGAAAATGTACTACTTC
>CASDUB010000174.1 GCA_949283905.1 uncultured Lachnospiraceae bacterium
ATTATATAAATGAATATCAGCTTACGATATTTCTTCCCGTGGAAAACGATCTTTATAAAAAATACGAAGAATATCATGTCCAGCGAGGTTATGATCTTGAAGAGATAAAAGATCTGATTGAGAGAGCCGGACTTGTTTTTGAAAGAGCTTATGACGGGTATTCGCATGAAAAAGCTCATGATGACAGCGACAGGATAGTCGTTGTCGCAAGAGAAAAGGGGAAATGAGTATGGATTACATGATAAGGGCGACTGCCGCAAATGACAGAGTGAGAGTGTTCGCGGTGACAACAAAGGATATTGTTGAGAAAGCCAGAAAGATTCACAACACAAGTCCTGTGGCAACGGCAGCCCTCGGAAGACTTTTAACGGCCGCTTCCATGATGGGACCGATGATGAAAGGCGATAAAGACCTGCTTACGCTGATAATCAATGGCGACGGGCCTATCGGAGGTATTACGGTTACTGCGGATTCAAAGGGAGATGTCAAAGGGTTTGTAAACGAACCGAATGTTCTGATTCACGCAAAACCAAACGGAAAACTTGATGTGAGCGGCGCGATCGGAACAGGTAAATTGACAGTCATAAAAGATCTGGGATTAAA
Organism: uncultured Lachnospiraceae bacterium; assembly: GCA_949283905.1. Taxonomy (GTDB): domain Bacteria; phylum Bacillota; class Clostridia; order Lachnospirales; family Lachnospiraceae; genus Alectryocaccobium. Next base: position 604 of record CASDUB010000174.1, read on the forward strand.
AGAACCTTATACAGGCACAGTCGATCTTGTGAGCGGCGAGATAGCTGAAGATATCACGTATTATTTTACCGCAAGCGAACAGGTGCCGTCGTCGGTAGGACTCGGAGTTCTTCTTGACAGGGAAAATTTTGTAAAACAGGCCGGGGGATTTATACTGCAGCTGATGCCTGATACGACAGATGAGGTGATCACTGCGCTTGAGAATAATCTTTCGAAAATAAGGTCTGTAACAGAGCTTCTTGAAGAAGGAAAAACTCCTGAAGATATTGCAGGGATGCTGCTTGAAGGCTTCGATGATTTTCATATACTTCAAAAGACCGATGTCAGGTTTAAGTGCAATTGCAGCCGAGACAGAATGGCTAAGGCACTGATAAGTATCGGCGAAAAAGAGATCAGAGAGATCATAGAAGAAGGAAAATCGGCTGAGCTTAAATGCCAGTTCTGTCAGAGTACATATGAGTTTTCTATTGAAGACATGAAGGAAATGCTTAAAGCGGCAACAGAATAAAAAGAGGAAAAGAATATGAAATATCCGATTATACTTGACGGTGCAACAGGTACACAACTGCAGAAAAGAGGATTTGACGGAAGCACTTGCGCTGAGAAGTGGATCCTCGATAATCCGGAAGTTCTCGAAGAGATCCAGGATTCGTATATAAAAGCAGGCAGCGATATAATTTATGCCCCGACATTCGGAGGAAACTGCATAAAGCTTGCCGAATACGATCTGGAAGACGATTTCAAAGCCATTAACAGAGGACTTGTTGAATTATCTAAAAAAATATCCGGCGGAAGAGCTCTTGTGGCCGGTGATATGGCGCCTACAGGTCATTTTCTTGAACCGATCGGCGATATGCAGTTCGAACACTTTGTAGACGCGTATATTCAGCAGGCAAAGCAGCTTGAAAAAGCCGGAGTTGATCTTTTTGTTGTTGAAACGTCAATGACTCTTCCGGAGGTGCGAGCCGCTATTCTCGGAATTAAAGAAGTGAGCGACAAGCCTATCTTTGTTACTTTTTCATGCAGCGAAAACGGAAAAACACTTACGGGAACAGATGTTGTGGCTGCCCTTGCCGTGGTTCAGGAAATGGGTGTTGTCGCTTTCGGACTTAACTGTTCAAAAGGTCCTGAAGATATGCTTTCCCAGATAAAGAGACTTCATAAAGTAGCTAAGATACCGCTTATAGCAAAACCGAACGCAGGGCTGCCGCGTGTTGAAAACGGTCAGACGGTATATGACTGTACTCCTGAAGAATTTGTATCTTATACCGAAGAGTTTGCAAAATACGGCGTAAGGATTTTCGGCGGATGCTGCGGAAGCGATTTTGCTCATATAGAAGCGCTGAAGAAAAAACTTTCTGATATTGATTTTGATATTCTGGAGGACAATAACAGCGATCTTGTGCTTTGCGCGACAGAGACAACTGCTTTTGAGATAGGAGACGATATACAGATCGACGAGCCTTACGCCTGTGATGAAGATTTGGGCGACAATATCGATGAAGCGGAAGACAGTGATTCGCCTGTTATCGCCGTCAGATTTACGGACGAAGACGAGCTTGAAAATTTTGAAGAGGTACAGTATATGATGACGAAACCTCTTTATGCAGTATGTGACGACGCGAAACTGCTTGAAAAAGTTCTGAGACTTTATCAGGGAAGGGCGTTGTGTTCGGGAAATATTCCTGAAGAAGAATTGAAACCTCTTGTTAAGAAATACGGAGTTATCGTAAAATAAAAGAAATCCGGCTGCCTGCGTTCGCAGCCGGATTTTTGTAAGTTTAAATATATTAATAATTTGCAATCATCTCTTTATCAGGATTCCGTTTCGTATCTGATAATTATACTCTTTTAATCTGTCCTTCATCTGAGTGTAAATCATAAGATCGAAGCAGTGGTCTTTCAAAAGACGTCTGAATTTGCAGAGCGTCGTGGAATCGGGAACCTGATCGTTCTGTGAAAAATCTATTTCAAGAAAATGTTTCATCGAATAGCTGTCATAGACGGCTTCCTCTGTTTCGAGATCGGAAAGATCAAACCATTCCTTCAGCATATACATTTTCAGCATTCTTTCGATGGGCTGAGGTTTTCTGCCGCGTCTGCCGGCAGGATAGTACGGTTTTACCATTTCGGTCCATTCGTCCCAGGGCATGATATGATCCATCTCTTCGAGAAGTATTTCCCTGCGTGTTTTTTTTCTTCGATATCTGTATTCAAGATCGGTAAAATTCATCTGCATCAGAAAATGCTCCTTTTTATGGTAAAGTCGAAACAAAACAGAGCCTAAGGCTTTGAACCTTAGACCCCTTAATTTTCAAGTGGAGCATAGGGGAGTTGAACCCCTGACCTCTACAATGCGAATGTAGCGCGCTCCCAACTGCGCTAATACCCCTTATATATCAATAATATTTTAGTGAAATTTTATATTTTTGTCAATATGCGATTCTTTCCCTGCGTTCTTGTAATTGATTCTTTTCCTGCGCCCTTGTAAAAAAGTGCGGATGTATGTAAAATATGAATTCAAAGACAAAGCCTGATTTAATATTTTAAAATTTTAAACACATATTGGCATTATAATAAAACATATCTGATTTGGAGGTAATGAAATGTTTTGGTATTATGATTGGACATATTTACTTGTTGTCTTAGGACTGATCATATCGTTGATCGCGTCCGGATATATGAACAGTACTTTTAAGAAATATTCTAAAGTAAGATCGGCATCGGGGCTGACAGGCAGAGATGTTGCTGAAATTATTATGAGAAACAATAACCTCAATCTCCCTATCAATCCTATAGGCGGAAATCTGACAGATAATTTCGATCCGAGATATAACGTTCTCAATCTTTCGCAGTCGACTTACGGATCTTATTCGATAGCTGCACTTGGGGTTGCGGCTCATGAATGCGGTCATGCGATCCAGCACAACACGGGTTATGTGCCGATAAGAATAAGAAACGCATTTGTGCCTGTGGCAAATTTCGGCGCAAAGATCGCGCTGCCGCTTATCATTATAGGACTTATAATTTCAGGCAGTTATAAGGCGTCCGTATCTATGGGACACGGAAATATCGGTTACAAGATAATGATGGTCGGAATAATCTGTTTTTCGCTTGCGCTTGTATTTCAGCTTCTTACACTTCCTGTTGAGTTTGACGCTTCGGCAAGAGGAATAAACATCCTTTGCGAAACAGGCGTGATCAGGACAAAAGAAGAAAAGAAAGCGGTGAAGAAAGTCCTGACTGCAGCCGCTCTTACATATGTGGCGGCAGCTCTTGCGACATTTCTTCAGCTGCTCAGATTTATACTTATTGCAAACAGCAGAAAAGACTGATTCAGATAAAAAAATCAAAAGCCATAGCAGGCAAGTTTCCTGTTATGGCTTTTTCTGACTTTATTTATCTGTCTATGATATCCGAAAGTTTCAGAAGATTGAGAAGATATCCCAATGGGTTGTTGTTATAATAATAATCGATTTCGCGTTCTATGGCTTCGGGATAATCCGTTAATATTCCATCGATATTGTCTTCGAGAAGACCGTAAACTTTTGACGGATTGTTTATAGTCCAGACATAGCAGTTCTTATTATCGTCATGGATACGCTTTATTATGGAAGAAGTCGCGAAAGTTTCTTCTATGCTGAAACCGTCTATATAGTCAAGGGATGAAAGATTTCCGGCGGCTATGGTCATTATGTAAAGAGTCTGCAGATCAGGCGCGAGCTCTTTGCATGTTTTGAGTGTGCGAAGGTTCATAGAGGCAAGAACGCATGAATCTTCGTAACCGTACTCATGTATCAGATCGATAACATTTTGTTCGAAGTTCTGTTCGTGACCGGTCGGCTTCAGTTCTATCTGTATACGGACTTTATCTTTGCACAGTTCAAATACTTCGGCGAGCGTAGCGACTCTCAGATAAGAGTATTCTGACGAAAACCATGATCCGGAGTCGTACTGCACCAGCTCATCGTATGTGATATCATATACATTTTTGTTTACGCCGCATATTCTGTTTATATTGGAGTCGTGGGTCACGACGACAACTCCGTCTTTAGTCTGATGAACGTCGAGTTCTATCCATTGAACGCCGCTTTCGATGGCTTTTTCAAAAGCCGGTATACTGTTCTCGGGGGCTTCCGACGAATTTCCTCTGTGAGAAACGATAGCTGGTCTGTTTGAAGATGTGTCGTAATTTGACAGACTTCCGAGGGTGAACTGCCAGGTCAAAAGAGCGGCCATCCCGATGCAGATAAGAGCTATTATTCCTTTGTTCAGAGAAGGAAGCGGCTTAAAATCGCCTGTCGGAATTATGAGCGTTTTATATGTCGGGTTTTCGTCTGTTTCCTTCTTTTTGGTATATCCGTAATAAAGAGCGCTGATCAGCGAATAGGCGATCGGAACAGCTATAAGGGATAATACGAGTATCAGCAGATAAAGCGTCCATAAAACGGTATTGATAACTATCTGTCCGTCAGGGTCATAAAGAAGACGGAAATGGCTCAGCATAAACGCCGATATACCTGAAAGGGCAGCGGCGGCGATGACGAACACTATCAGACGAAGATAACGGGCGATCATTGAAAAGAAAGTGCGAAAAACGTTGCCTTTCATGAGTTCGGCGCTTTTTTGCACGGCTTCTTTATATGTACAGTTTTCGAGGGTATAGTAGTGTATCGAAAACGCCCATTTAAATGAGAACATTATCAAAACTATTCCGAGAAAGATAAAACCTATCATAAGATATATTTTTGTCTCGGCGTAATCGAGGATAAATCCCGGTATCTCAAGGGAGTTTATAAAGCTGCCGGCACCCAAAAGCCCAGTCATAGGCATTACGAGCAATACGTATATCACAAATTTCCAGTTTTTTTGTTTGAATATCCCAAAAGCTTTTACAACTGATCTTCTTAGAAGCTGTCTGAAGGATACTGTCGTATTATGATACGAAGCGTCAAAGGCCTGGATAACTGCTATGAGTTCAATAAATGAGAAAAACAGTATCATCAGGAGAAGTAAAAATAAAAGGATCAAAACGGCCGGATTCAGAAAATAACGAAAGACAGTGTCGTTTCCGAGATATTTTACTCCGGCAAATTCCATGGACTGATTGATTATAAATTTAACAAAAGGAGTAAATCCGGCCACGAGCAGAAATTTATAAAAGAGCTCAAACAAAAGTATGGCTCTCCAGTTTTTTATCATGAGTCTGTTTGCAAATTTGGCGTATTTCATGGTCGTTTTTTGTGAACTGATCCTCCTTTTTAAGATTTCCGACATTAAAAAGTATA
>CASDUB010000175.1 GCA_949283905.1 uncultured Lachnospiraceae bacterium
TACAGATGTTATATATACATTTCCGTTCTTTTTCCATCCTGATAAGCCCTTTTGCGTTTTCACGGTAATTTTTTCGGCGTCAAAGTTGACGTCCTCTACTCTGACAGTAAGTATTCGGTTCTCCTTGAAATACTTTTTATTGCGCACGCTGTTGTTGTCATAACTCACTGTGACTCTCGGCTTTTGATTGTCTATAGCAAGATATTCTTTATATGTTATTATGTTTCCCGCTTTATCCTGTGCCGTAACGGTAACTGTTATGTCATTTGTTTCGCCTATTCCGTTGATGTTTACCGGAACGGTGAAGTCAGCGCTCTGTTCACCGTCTAGGATCTTTCCTCCGGATCCGCTTATAAGTCCTGCTTTATCAGAATCCATCGTCCAATTCACAGACCTCAGTCCGGAATACAATGAATTTCCGTCTTCATCAATATAAACCGGATCATGAACCGTAAGCAGATAACTCATGTCTGAGCCGTAAAGATCAACCGACATTCCTTCCGAATTTACCGCTGTTCCGGCTTTTTTATTTTGCGGAGTCAATATGATCACAGGCGTAAGTTTTTCATCGTCTGCGCCTGAAGGCCTCATCCTGTCCGCAGTGATATTTCCCCTGATTCTTCCTGTTTCTTCATCATTGATAAACGCGCTTTGCCCTGCCTCGTCATTTGCCAGTGTTCCGCTCCAATTTATTTTTCCCGCGTTGTTTCCCGCAAGATCAGTTATCTGAAGGTCTATCGAAACATTTCCTGAGGAATCAGGCTGAACGATGATAGTTTTTGTATATGTGACTGTCGATACCTGCTGCTGCGGCTTTATCTCGCCGTCCCATAAGATATTGTCCTTTTTATTGTTTCTTACGACAAAAGCATTTTTATAGCCGCCGTTTTCATTGATTTGAATATTTTTATCTCTGACAGTCGCAGTCAATGTCACCTTTTTGGCAGTTCCTTCCGCCTGACTTCCGCTTTCGCCGTTTACCTTTTGATCAAAATTAATGTAAACATTTCCGTTGTTTGTAAAATATCCCGTGATCCCACTGCCCGTTATCGAAATCTCCGTTTCCGGCGGTGAAGTGTCAACTATATACTCTCTGTCTTTCTTATCTTTCGCATCGCTTTCATGATCCGCAAGATCCCCAGAATACACATAAAAATCAGAAATCGACTGACCGTCTTCTATCTGCTTTGACCATATGTACATGTCTTTTTCTTTTATATATTCACAGTCCGATTCAGAGAGCTTCTTAACCTTTTTTTCTCCGTTTAAACAATAGCTTACATACGAGTTTCCCATATCAAGATTTTTTTCGGTAATCTCAAAGCCGATATATTCGTTTTTATTATAATAATATGATCCGTTCCTGCTGTTCTTTGAACTGTTCATATCCGGAAGATTCAGCTTTATCCGGGGCTTTACCGTATCTATCGTAAATTCGGGAATTTTAAGTGCAGCCGCTTCGTTTCCCGCAAGATCCGTATATCCGACAGTGACCAGATAATCGCCGTCAATGCTGCAGTTCAATGACGCGCCGTGTTCACCTTTTCTTGAATAAAAATCACTGAGCTCAACCTCTTCTGTATACTCTCCGTCGATTTTCACCTCGATCACTGCGTCTTTTTCATCAAAATTGAGCTCATATATCTTAATAAACGCTGTGCGCCCGGCATCATAATATTTGCCGTTCAGCGCTCCGGCGCCGTCAAATGTCACATCGATGACAGGCGCCGTTTTATCTATTGTAAAAGACTCCGGCGCTTCATTTTTGCCATTGTTTGTAAAATCAATCTCCGCCTGATTGCCGGCCTTATCGACAGCTTCTATATTAAGCGTGTATTCTCCGTCCGTATCGTACCTTACAGCTGCAGTATAAATATTTTCATTCTTCTTCCAGTCCGACAACTTCTTTTCTGTATATACACAAATATCCGCCGGGTCAAGATTATTATCTTCTGCTTTGATCGTCAGAATACGGTCTTCTTTAAAATATTTTTTGTTTTTCACATCGTTGTTATCATAACTTACGGTAATCTTTGGCGCAGACGTATCGGCATTAAATGTCTCATACGCGATATGTGTATTTCCGGCATTATCCACAGCCTCCGCGTAAATCCTGATACCGTCTTTTTCATAATCTTCTTTAAGTTCAAGCACTGCAGTATATATCCCGTTTTTATTCTGAAGCTCGATCGGTTTTTCCATGCCTGATATATTCTCAAAACCGCTGTCGTCGCTCAGATAACAATATATCTTTGCGATTCCCGCACCGTTTTTTCCGTCTTTTGCAGACACTTTTACGGTTATATCTTTGCTGAATGTCGTATAGTTATTGTTTCCGTTAAAATATCCGTTTTTTTCTCCTTCAAGCTCAATATCCATTTTTCCTGACTCTTCATCAGAATACGGTGCCTGCGCATCCACCCAAAAAGATATCTCTCCTGAACCGTCTTTAAATATCTGCACTGCATTTTTAGCAGCGCTTTCTCCTCTGCCCGCAATATCGAATTTTCCGGCCACAGGCAGATTTCCGGCCATATCTGCCGCAGCCGGAAGGCTGATATTAAACTCTTCTGTTTTACCGGGCGTTCCTTCAAACCTTATCGAATATGTATATCTGCCGTTTTCATCATCATAAGAAACCGATATATCTTTTGATCCTGTCTTTTCTTCAAGCGCCGTCTTATAAGCTTCGGCGTCAAAATTCTTGTCGATGATGCTGATATCCAGCGAAAACTCATATGTCTCTCTTGTCTCCGGCGTTTCATCGCATACTATCACAGGCTCATCCGTATAAAGATAATTTATATTTTCTTCTCCCGTAATTTTATTGAAGAACCGCGCTTTGGTGCTGACTTCCACAACCGGCGCATCCGTATCAATGACAGTATCTTTTTCTGTTATTTCGATCTGTTCCGATCCTCCGGCGATATGAGCCATAACCGTTTCTTTATTTAA
>CASDUB010000176.1 GCA_949283905.1 uncultured Lachnospiraceae bacterium
CCTCTTGTCAGCAAATGGGCAAAATTCTACGGAGAACTGACAAAAGAGGTCAACTATCAGCGAAGCCAGCGTCTCGGGAAACAATACGCTGCTCCTGAATTCAGAGATCATACGGCAGAAACCGTAGCCTCCGCTGCATTGTCTGCCAAAAACCCTCTTGAGGCCGAACAGATTCTTCTCGATTATGAATTTGAAAACCTTGATTCACTCGTAGGACTTCATATGTTTGATAAACACGTTTTGTTTGGCTATGCTATCAAATTAAAGCTGTTAGAACGCCAGGGCTGTTTTGAACACGAAAAAGGAAAAGCTGAATTCAAATCGCTTTTCGACCAGGTACAGCAGCAAGTATACAGTTTATAACAGGAGATATTCAATGAACACAGTATTAGGACATGTAACCGGAGTAAACGGAAACCTTGCAAAGGTTACGTTTGAAGGCTCCGTCCGTAAAAATGAAGTTGGTTACATTCTCGTTGACGGAAAACGTCTTAAAAGTGAAGTTATCCGCATAAATAACGGAGAAGCCAGCTTACAGATTTATGAAATGTCAGACGGCATCAAGGTCGGCGATCCTGTAAAATTCACAGGAGAGCTTATGAGTATCGAACTCGGACCGGGACTTCTGACGCAGGTATTTGACGGTCTCCAGAATCCTCTTCCCGATCTTGCGGAACAATGCGGATTCTTCCTTGAAAGAGGCGTTTACCTTGATCCGATTCCAAATCGCGACTGGCTTTTTACGCCTTGCGTAAAAGTCGGAGATTCGGTTGAGGCCGGAACAACCATCGGAACAGTTCCTGAAGGACTGTTCAACCACCAGATCATGGTTCCTTTTACACTTAAAGGAAAAGACTGGACTGTAAAAGAAATAAAGGAAAAAGGCACTTATAACGTCAGAGCTACAGTTTGCGTTATAAAAGACAGCCATGACAATGAAAAAGAACTCAGCATGGTATTTTCGCATCCTATCAAACATGCGGTAAAATGCTATGATGAAAGACTTCGCCCGTCTGAACCGCTCATCACCCAGATACGCTGTATTGATACATTTCTTCCCGTATCGAAAGGCGGTACATTCTGTACACCGGGACCTTTCGGAGCCGGAAAAACAGTGCTTCAGCATATGGAGGCCAAAAATGCCGATGCAGATATCGTTATAGTTGCGGCGTGCGGCGAGCGTGCAGGTGAAGTAGTTGAAGTTCTCAAAGAGTTCCCTGAACTTGAAGACCCGAAAACAGGCCGTTCACTTATGGAAAGAACGATCATCATCTGCAACACTTCTTCAATGCCGGTTGCAGCCCGTGAAGCGTCATGCTACACCGCTGTTACCCTTGCGGAGTATTACAGACAGATGGGACTTAACGTTCTGCTCCTTGCGGACTCAACAAGCCGCTGGGCTCAGGCAATGCGTGAAATGAGCGGACGACTTGAAGAGATCCCGGGTGAAGAAGCATTTCCTGCTTATCTTGAGTCTACTATCGCGGCATTTTACGAGAGAGCCGGAAAGGTTCGTCTTAAAGGCGGCAAAACAGGTTCAATCACTATCGGCGGAGCTGTATCTCCTGCCGGCGGTAACTTTGAAGAGCCTGTTACCCAGGCAACCCTTAAGGTTGTAGGCGCTTTCCACGGACTCTCGAGAGAACGTTCCGATGCACGTAAATACCCTGCTATCCATCCTATGGATTCATGGTCAAAATATAACGGCGTCGTTGATATGAAACAGGTCAACGAAGCCCGCGCTATTCTTATTCAGAGCAATGAGATAAACCAGATGATGAAGGTTCTCGGCGAAGAAGGAACATCTTCGGAAGACTTTATCATTTATCAGAAAGGCGAACTTCTCGATTCGGTTTATCTGCAGCAGAACTCATTTGACCCGATCGACGCTGCATGTCCGCCTGAAAGACAGCGCGTGGAATTCGCCCGCATTTACGACGTATTAACACAAAACTATGCTCTTACAGACAAAAAAGAAATACGAGCTTTCTTTAATCAGCTTCGTCAGGATTTCCTTGACTGGCACGGAACCGAATTTGAAAGCGACGCATTTAAAGAGCAGGAAGCTAAGATCACCGAACTTTACCGTTCTAAGATCGTAGAGTAGGAGGTCTGTTCATGCAGAAAGTATATACAAAAATCGATTCAATAATTGGAAACGTTGTTACTGTCAGAGCTACAAACGTACGAAATGGCGATCTTGCTCTTGTCGGTGACAGCTATGCTACAGTTATTAAACTTGACAATGACAAAGTATCCCTTCAGGTATTTGCCGGAGCTCAGGGTGTAAGCACCACAGACGCGGTCCGTTTCTTAGGACACCCGATGATGGTATCTTTTTCAGAGCATCTCCTTGGCCGCATATTTAACGGTGCAGGTGTTCCGCGCGATAACGGTCCTGCGCTTACGGAAAATATGATCCCTATCGGAGGTCCGTCATTTAATCCTGCAAAAAGGGTTATGCCAAAAAAAATGATCCGTACAGGTATCCCGATGATCGATATGTTCAACACTCTTGTTGAAAGTCAGAAACTTCCGATTTTCTCGATTTCCGGCGAACCTTACAATGAACTCCTTGCCCGTATAGCGATGCAGGCTGAAGTAGATATTATCATCCTCGGAGGCATGGGCCTTAAATACGATGATTATCTCGCATTCCGCGATACCCTTGAGAAGGGCGGCGCTATGAGCCACACTGTTATGTTCATCCATACGGCGTCGGATCCTATCGTTGAATGTACACTTGTACCCGATATGGCGCTTGCGGTTGCGGAACAGTTTGCCCTTGAAGGAAAAAAAGTCCTTGTTCTTCTTACCGATATGACAAATTTTGCCGACGCTCAGAAGGAAATGGCAATTACTATGGAACAGGTTCCTTCAAACCGAGGTTATCCGGGAGATCTTTACAGCTCTCTCGCTTCAAGATATGAGAAAGCCGTTGATATCGAAGGCGCCGGTTCTATCACTATTCTCGGCGTTACAACTATGCCGGGCGACGACGTAACCCACCCTGTGCCGGATAACACCGGATACATCACTGAAGGTCAGTATTATTTAAAGAACGGCCACATTGAACCATTCGGATCTCTCTCCCGTCTTAAACAGAACGTAAACGGAGAGACAAGAGACGATCACAGGGCGCTTATGGACGGTATGATCCGCCTTTACGCTCAGTACAAAGAAAGTCTTGAGAAAAAATCGATGGGATTTTTGATGTCTGACTGGGATGATAAACTCTTGAAATACGGTGAACTCTTCGAGTCAAAGCTCATGGATCTTGCTGTTAATATTCCTCTTGAAGAGGCTCTTGATCTTGGCTGGACAATACTTGCAGAGTGTTTCGAGCCAAATGAGACAGGACTTAAAACAAGTCTGATCCGGGAGAGATGGCCGAAGAAAGATGCATTGATCTAAAGGAGCATTAGATGGCTATCAAACTTACAAAAAATGAACAGAAAGTTCAAAAAGACAAGCTGAAACAATATCAGCGGTATCTTCCTACACTGCAGCTTAAAAAGCAGCAGCTCCAGTCGGTTATAACAAAGTTAAACCTTGAACTCGAGCAAAAGGAAGTTGAACGTGTTCAGATGATCGGCGATCTTGATGACTGGGTTTCCGTATTTGCCGAAAATCAGCTTTTCGATGAAGATAAAAAGCTGAATAATCTGGTAATACCGGATACTGTAATATGTGTAAACGACAATATAGCCGGAGTTATCGTTCCGTCATTTAAAGAACTTACGTTTAAGGATATCACATATAACATAGATGATTATCCTTTGTGGGTCGATACCGCGATCATAAAGCTGCGTGAAATCGCCAGACTGGATGCACTTGTTTCTACGATGCGTAAACAAAAAGAGCTTTTAAATAATGAACTCAGGACTACTTCTCAAAGAGTTAATCTGTTTGAAAAAGTAAAAATTCCTGAATGCATCGAAAACATCAGAGTTATCGGAGTATATCTCGGTGACCAGCAGACAGCTGCCGTAGTACGCGGCAAGATTGCTAAGAAAAAATTAACGGAGGCCGCGATATGATCGAAAAAATGAAAATGGTCCACGTAGTCGCTTCTGTCTCCGAGAAAAAACAGATGCTTAACGGTTTACGCGATCTAGGGCTGATGCATCTTGTGGAAAAGAAAAACGCGGACCGCGATACTATTGAAAGATTTTCACTTCTTTCAAAAACTATCTTAACGCTTAAGGATTACCTTCCTAAAAAAGCCGAACCTTATACAAAAATACTTACGGATGAAGAATTTCAGTCTGTTTATTCGGACGTACTTAAGGCAATAAACAAAAAAGTCGAAGTCATTCAGACAAGATCCGACGCAGTTGCCGAGATTGAAAGAATCAGTCCATGGGGCGACTTTTCTCCGAAAGATATCAGTGAACTTAAATCTTTTGGATATGATCTCCACTTCTACCGTTTCGGAAAAAAAGATTTTGAAAATGCTGTTAAGGCCGAGGATATTAAGCTTGTACGCCTCGGTACAGTTGATAAACAGATCACAGCCGCCGTATTCGGAAAACTTCCGCCGGAAATACAGGCTACCGAATTTGCTCTTCCTAAAAAAAGCATTGAAGAGCTTAAAGAAGTTATACAAACATGTAATTCCGAAGAAGACAAATGTGATGAAATACTGAAAAACGCTTCTCTGTATGAAAAAAGTTTTCAGCAGCAGCTTTTAAAACTGCAGAACGAAGAAGAATATTCGTCGGCAAATGAGACTGCGTCAAACGATACTGATCTTGTATGGATCTCAGGATATATACCTGAGGTTGACATTCCAAAATTCAAGGAAGCTGCCGAAAAAAGCAATTGGGCATGGGCAGTTCAGGATGTGGACGATGAAGATTCAAATGTTCCGACAAAAGTGCGGTACAATAAGGTATCACGTTTGATCAAACCTGTATTTGATATACTCGGAGTACTTCCCGGTTATCATGAACAGGATATCTCTCTTTGGTTCTTCCTGTTTTTCATCCTCTTCTTTGCGATGATAATAGGCGACGGCGGTTACGGTCTTCTTTTACTGATAGGAACAATTATAATTTCTGTCAAATCAAAGAAGAAAAGCGATGTTGTATTTTTGCTCTATGTTTTATCAATAGCTACTATCGTATGGGGCGCTGTCACAGGCACATGGTTCGGTATGGAGCAGGCGATGGATATACCATTCCTGAAAGCCCTTGTAATACCGAGTTTTGCAAACTATCCGGAATATTTCGGAGTTGCAGCAACAGCACAGCAGAATACGATAATAAAATTTTCGTTCTCTATAGGCGCTATACAGATGGCCCTCGGCTCTATCCTAAGCATTAAGAAAAAATTGCCTGAAAAGGATCTGAGCTGGATAGCAAGCGCCGGATGGGCTCTGGCTGTCATTGCCATGTATCTGCTTTCGCTTTTCCTAGTAATAGGCGAACCTATAGATATCGTTCCTGTTGCGGCGATGGTCGGCATAGCATTTGTACTTGTTCTTTTATTCGGCGGAATGTCGCCCGATAAAACATTTAAACAGGGGCTTCTTGCCGGCGTGGCAAACGCATTTACGGTATTCCTCGATACTATAAGCTGTTTCGGAAATGTAATGAGCTACATCAGACTTTTCGCAGTAGGTATGGCCGGACTGGCTATTGCACAGAGCTTTAACGAACTGGCTGCAGGTTTTACCGGACCTTTGATAATCCTTGGATTTATGGTATTATTTATAGGACATCTGCTGAATCTTATTATGTGTTTCCTTTCGGTTGTCGTTCACGGCGTCCGTCTTAATGTCCTGGAGTTTTCAGGTCAGGTCGGACTTGAATGGACCGGAATACCATATGAACCATTTGAAAAAAAAGACAAAATAAAGAAATAACAGTTTCAAAACTAATCACATCAAACTAATTTTAAGAAAAGGAGATTTTATTATGAATCTTGCAGTAATAGGTATGGCGGCGGCACTCGGCTTATCAGCTCTCGGATCCGGCTTCGGTGCAGGCTTTGCCGGAATGGCATCTATCGGTGCATGGAAAAAATGTTATGCAGCCGGAAAACCGGCTCCATTTATCATGATCGCGTTCTCAGGAGCGCCGCTTACACAGACAATTTACGGTTTCCTTCTTATGAACTTCATTAAATCCGCAGCAGCCGCAGAAGGATTTGATCCTGCTCTCGGATTCGGCGTAGGCGTATTTGGCGGACTTGCAATCGGTCTTTCTGCATTCTTCCAGGGTAAAGCTGCAGCTGCCGCTTCTGACGCGCTCGGCGCAACCGGAAAAGGAACCGCAAACTACTTTATCGTTATCGGTATCATCGAGACAGTTGCTCTGTTTACACTTGTATTCGGACTTCTTCTTCTTCAGTGATATTTATGTATTGTAATAATTGCGGTGAAAAAATCAGCAGCAACTCTGAATACTGCAAATACTGCGGCGCACCACAGTATGATGACGACTACGAAGATGAAGAAGTCAGAAGTCATTTTCCTGTCGGAGTACTGATTTTTGCAGTTTTTACTGTCGCGGCATTTGTTTTTATAGTTGTGTTCAAACCTTTTGAAGGACTTTTCAATTCAGATACTACTGTTGTCAGTTCTGCTCCGGCAGATACAGCAGCAGAAATTCCCGATATCGTCGGATCTTATACGGCAACGTCAGCAGTATATAACGACATGAATCTGAACAGCCTGATGCTACAGCTGTCAGGTTATGACATAACTTTTGATGTCTATGAAGACAATACCTTTACAGCATCAATCAATGACGACTATTATGAAGGAACTTGGTATCAGAGTGACAGCTATGTCGAATTTTATTCCGGAAGTCTGAGCATGACGGGAGAATTTAATAACGGCGTTCTGTCCCTTTCCGACGAATCACTCGGACTTTCTGTAGTACTTGAAAAATGATATAAAAAAAACAGGCATTTTCATTTTTGGAAATGTCTGTTTTTTACTTCATATTTAGTTAAAATTTCATCTTCAGTCCGACGTGAAGTTGTAAAAGTTTATCATCAAGCTTTTCTTTTAATATTCCGTACGCCCTTTCTCCTGTACAGTGTCCCGTACAGACAAACTGAATGCCTGTATCATCTATCTTTTTTGCAACCTCCCTTACCTCTTCATCTGTCTTATTGAAAAGATGAAATCCTCCTATTATTCCGTAAACTCTTTTATCAGGAAATGTTTCGCGGACTTCATTTATTATGTTTACTGCTCCGCCATGGGAACAACAGTTAATTATGATAAGGCCTTTATCTGTATCAAGTACAAGACTCTGTTCGTGATCAAAATTGTCGTATTTCATTCTTCCGCTTTTTTTCTGATACATACGATCTCTCATTCCTACTTTTTCCAGTCCTTTTGTTTTGTGAGGAAAAAGATATGCGCCTTCCATCAGTTTAAAATCTCCCGACAGTTTCGCTATTCTGTCGCCGTATTTTTCAAGCATTCCCTTTGGCATGCCGATATATTTCTTGAATATAAAATGATTATTACGATAGCAATTTTCTTTTGCCGCATCGCGAATATATAATTTGGCTTTTTTGTTCTCTTCAAAAAAACGGGGCATTCCGTTTGCGTGATCATAATGAGCATGACTAAGGGTCGCGTAATCAATATCTTTTATATCAAAGCCCGTCTTCTTTAAATTCTCCGCAAAAAGATCGGATTGGCCGGAATCTATGAGAATTTTTTTGCCGTTAAACTCAGCAAGAATACAAAGTCCCCATTCGCCTGCTATCCC
>CASDUB010000177.1 GCA_949283905.1 uncultured Lachnospiraceae bacterium
TATTATTTTAACGACGGTATGATAGTCAGAAGAGGAACTTCTTTCGGACCGTGGATCCAGATTTACGCATTCGGAGGAATGCTGATCCTTCTTTTATGTTACAAAATGAGAAAGTATCCGTGGCTTGTATTTCTGACGGCGGGGCTGTCTTCCGGCGTGCTCGAGTATATTGCCGGATGGTGCATATATCATTTTAACAACGGATACAGATCCTGGGATTACAACACGGAGATACTTAATTTCGGAAATATCGACGGATTTGTCTGCCTCAGATCTGTGCTGTTTTTTGCTGTGGCAGGATGCGGACTTATCTATATGATAATACCTACTCTTGCCAATATTTCCATGAAAATGAACAGGAAAACATTTTTTATCGTAATGCTTATCGCGGCCTGCATTTTCGGAGCTGATATAATCTATAATGATGTGTTGGCAGGAATCTTTAATCTTCCGACAGCAAGAAATTTCTACAGCAGCATAGGATGGGTATTGAATTGAACGATATAGAAGAAAACAATATTCGGGAAAATATTCAGAACGAGATAACCGAAGAAACTTATCTTCTGGATGAAAACGGAAATCTGAACATTCCGGGATACAGCAAAAGAAATAATTTTATATACAACAAAGAAAACATAGGAGCTTTGAAAACGGCTCTTAAAGAGTGGAATTTCTACCAGATTTCAAACGGGAAGCTTCTGGTTCAGATAAATTTCTATAATATAGGACTTTTTTCAACCGTATGCGTCGAACTGTGCAACATGAGATCGGGCAAAAAGATATCTGATATTATAGTTGAACCTTTTACATACGGCAGAAACCCGATGGATGACAATGCCGACAAACCATCGGAATTCAGATACGTGAAAAACGGAAAATTTCTGGAATTTAAAGTAGAGGAAAGAAAGAGAACGCTGCGTTACGAAGGAAAAGCCTTTGGAAGAAGATTTGCGATGAAGTTTGAACTCGACATGTTTCCGGAACACGAAAGTCTTGTTACTGCGACTCCGTTTGAAAAGCCGGGGAGATTTTTCTTTACCCAGAAGATGAATTCAATGCCGACAAAAGGAGTAGTCCTTTTCGGAAAGAAAAAGATATTTTTTTCAAGACAGAATACCTTTACCGTACTCGACTGGGGCAGAGGCGTATGGCCCCACAGCAACATGTGGTACTGGGCAAACGGAACCGGCAGAATAGGCTCTGATCTTTTCGGCTTTGAACTGACCTGGGGTTTCGGAAATACAGAGGCGGCTACTGCAACGGCGTTGTTTTTTAACGGAAAATGCCATAAGATCGGCGCGGTTCATATAGAAAACGATCCTGAAGATGGAAAAAACTGGATGCAGCCGTGGCACATCACATCGGAAGACGGAAGGCTTGATATTACGATGAAACCGTTTTTTGACAACGAAACAGGAGTCATATTGCTGGGACTTGTAGGCATGAAGTCGCATCAGGTACACGGACTTTGGAACGGATACGCCGTACTGGACGACGGCAGAAGGATTGAGATCAAGGATATGTATGCGTTCTGCGAAAAAGTTTATAATAAATGGTAAAACTTGAAAATATTTAAAGATGATGACAGGAGGTTTTTTATGGCTTGCGAGATAATGAAGATCAACGATCAGACATGGAGATTTAACGAAGACAATGGGGTATATTTCTTTCTGCTTACAGGAAATGAGTATGCGCTGCTGATAGACAGTGGAATGGAAGTAAATAATGCGAAAGAACTTGCCTCTGAGATCACAAAGCTTCCGATACTGCATCTTATCACTCACGCCGACAGGGATCATCTCGGAAGTATAAACGAGTTTGAGACTTTTTATATGCATCCGGCTGAATCGGTGAATTATTATAAAGATAATAACAACGCCGTTGCTTTTACGCCTGTTGAAGACGGAGAGATAATTGATCTTGGTGACAGAGAACTTGAGATACTTCTGATCCCCGGTCATACGACGGGAAGCATAGCCGTGCTGGATCCGAAATACAGAGCGCTCTTTTCTGGAGACACGGTGCAGAACGGAGAGATTTTTATGTTTAATGCATTCAGCGAGATCAATGCTTTTGTGTACAGCCTTGACAAACTGAAATGCTATTCGGATGAATTTGACATTATATATCCGTCCCACGCCGCTTTTGAATTAAAGCCTGAATTTATAGACGAATTGAAAAACGGCGCATTGAAAATGATGGGCGGTAAGATCGAGCCGCAGCCCGGTGAATTTATGGGACAGAAGTTAAAAGTGTTTGATGTCGGAGCCGCAAAATTCCTGATGAGACCTGATTATCAGGCCTGATTTTTCTTAAAATTTTGAAGTTTGTCAGCGCTGACACTTTTTATCGATGAAGTTTGTCAGCGCTGGCATTTTTTGATTTTTTAAGACCGGTAAAGATAACGAGTGTTCCGACGAGGGAAGTCATAATGGCGCAGGCGAGCATCATGCGGACGCCTCCGAAATCTATAAGCATGCCGCCTATCGTCGCTCCA
>CASDUB010000178.1 GCA_949283905.1 uncultured Lachnospiraceae bacterium
AGACCGCAGCGGTCAGTGCTGCAGCAGCTCAGTGAAAATCCGTCATATATATCGTATTCTTTGAAATACAGATTCGTTGTTATTTTGTCCGAAACAACATGTATTTCATCCGTATCAAACGAGACATTAAAGCTGTTTAACGGCAGGGTAAGACCTGTTCCGAGGGTTTTTAGTACGCTTTCTTTTACTGTCCATATCCTTGAGAACAGTTTGTTTTGAGCTGTTTCGTCATTTTCTTTTAAAAGCATCTCATATTCTTCTTTACAGAATTTCCTTTTTGCGATCATCATACGGTTCGGATCGGCGTGCTCCACATCGCATCCTGTTTCATAGGAAGATAAAACGCATGCCGCCACATTATCCGAATGAGAGAGATTGAAGTATATGTCAAGATCTTTAAGATAAGGCTTTTGGTTCTCGCCGTATACGATTTCTAACGCGTTTTTTTCGATACCAATGTCTGCCAGCGCAAGCTGCAGGAGGGCGAAAGCGGCGAGTGACATATTTTTATCTTCTTTTCTTTTGTATTTTTCAATTTTTTCTATTCTTTCGGTAGGCATTGCCTCCATATAATATTCAAATTTATCCGGATCGTTCAGAACATCTGTCTTTGTAACAAGAAGAACCGGTTTTATCTTTTGTTTATTCATTGTTTTCTCTTGCTTTCTATGATTGTATTCATCAAATTATAGTATATTTTAAAACTTAGGTCAAAATGAGTTTCGATACGGGAGGTCTGCATTAAAATATTCACAATATACATAAAACTGAATAATAAAATGAATATTATGCATAATTATAGAATTATATTCGTGAAATATACAAAAAATATTCAATTTTAATATTGATATTATTAATAAATGGGAATATAATAACGCTGTTAATATTTATAATGAACAGGTGAAATTTATGAAAAAGGTATTTATTGACGGAAGCGCGGGAACTACCGGACTTCGAATACATGAAAGACTTGCCGGAAGAGATGATATCGAACTCATCATACTTCCGGATGAAATAAGAAAAGATAATGACGCGAGAAAAGACGCGATAAACAGCAGCGACATAGCTTTTCTCTGTCTGCCGGATGCGGCGGCAAAAGAAGCTGTCGCGCTTATCGAAAATCCCGATACGGCTGTGATCGATACGTCAACGGCTCACAGAACTGCTCCGGGCTGGACGTACGGTTTTCCTGAGCTGACCGGAAATGAAACGATTAAAAATTCAAAAAGGATCGCTAATCCCGGATGCCACGCCAGCGGATTTATCGCTCTGACAGCGCCCCTTGTAAAAGCCGGGATTTTGAAAAAAGACGCTGCTTTGACATGTTTTTCACTTACAGGTTATTCGGGCGGCGGAAAAAAGATGATCGCCGATTATGAAGCTGCTGACAGAGATCCTCTTTTAAAAGGACCGAGACAGTACGGACTTACGCAGCAGCATAAACATTTGAAAGAGATGGTTTATGTTTCGGGTATGGAGCTTGCTCCTGTATTTTGTCCGATAGTCGCCGACTTTTACAGCGGAATGGAAGTCACGGTGCCGTTGTTTAAAGAAAATATAAACGGCAGCGTTAAGGATATTGTCGAGGAATATAAGAAATGTTATACGGGAAAACTCGTTAAATATGTTGAAGACGCCGATGAAAACGGATTTATGTCGGCGGCGGCAATGTCGGGAAGAGACGATATGCAGATATCGGTAACAGGAAATGACGACAGGATTCTTCTTGTCGCAAGATTTGACAATCTTGGAAAAGGCGCTTCAGGATCCGCTATTCAGAACATGAATATTCTAATGGGAATTGACGAAGCCTTCGGACTTGCGATCTGAATTATTCGGACTTGAGATCCTGATTTATATAAAACAGAGAAGAGGTAGATAGTATGAAAATTATCAACGGCGGCGTTTGCGCTGCGAAGGGATTTAAAGCTGCAGGAGTTCGCTGCGGCATCAGAAAGACACAGACAAAAAAAGATCTTGCCGTTGTTGTCAGCGATGTGAAGGCAAGCGCGGCAGCTGTATATACAACTAATCTTGTAAAAGGAGCGCCGCTCGCAGTGACAAAAAAACATATTGAGGACGGATTTGCTCAGGCTGTTATCTGCAACAGCGGAAACGCCAACACTTGCAACGCCAACGGCATTGAAATAGCCGAGCAGATGAGCGAGCTTGTTTCTAAGCAGTTTGATATCAAGGCAGAGGATGTTGTTGTTGCGTCGACGGGAGTTATAGGTCAGCCCCTCGATATTGAGCCGATAGCCGACGGCATCCCCATGCTGGCGGAGCAGCTTTCATATGAAGGCAATGATGACGCGGCGGAAGCTATTATGACTACAGATACTGTGAAGAAACAGGTCGCAGTTGAATTTGAACTTGGCGGTAAGGTGTGTCATATGGGCGGGATGGCCAAAGGAAGCGGTATGATTCACCCGAATATGGCGACTATGCTTGTGTTTATTACGACGGATGCGGCAATATCGCCCGAAATGCTGAAAAAAGCGCTGAGTTCCGATATAGCCGATACTTTTAATATGGTAAGCGTAGACGGAGATACGTCGACAAACGATATGGTAGTCGTGCTTGCAAACGGTCTTGCTCAGAATAAAGAAGTTACTGAAGATGACGGGGATTTCGCTGAATTTATGAAAGCGTTGAATACTATCAATGTTCAGCTCTGCAGGATGATCGCAGGTGACGGTGAAGGCGCGACAAAACTTCTTGAGTGCAAAGTTGACGGCGCGAAGACAAAAGACACGGCAAAGACTGTTGCGAAGAGTGTTATTACTTCGTCACTCACAAAGGCAGCGATGTTCGGAGCCGACGCCAACTGGGGACGTGTTTTATGCGCTATCGGATATTCAGGAGCCGATGTAGATGTAAACAAGATTGACGTGTCCTTTGAGTCGGCAAAAGGTAAACTTGACGTATGTAAAAACGGAGCAGGCATTGAATTTTCTGAAGAATTTGCGAAAGAAGTTCTTCTTGAAAAAGAGATAAATATTCTTGTTTCGTTAAACGACGGAAATGCTGAAGCGACAGCCTGGGGATGCGATCTTACATATGATTATGTAAAGATTAACGGCGACTACAGAACCTGATGCGCCAAGGGCAACTCATAAAGAAATGTCATGACACTATAACAAAAAAGAGGAAATATTACTATGAAGGTACATAAAGAGGAATTTTCAAATTCACAGCGTGCGGAAGTCCTCACGCAGGCGCTTCCGTATATAAAGAGATATGTCGGAGAGACTGTTGTTATCAAATACGGCGGAAACGCCATGGAGAGTGAAGAACTCAAAAAGCAGGTCATGCATGATATGGTTCTGCTGTGGCTTATCGGAGTAAAGGTCGTACTTGTACACGGCGGCGGACCTGATGTTTCCAAAGCTATGGAACAGTTTGGAAAGAAAGCCCAGTTTATAGACGGTCTTCGTGTAACCGATAAAGAAACGATGGATATCGCTCAGATGGTGCTTGCCGGAAAGATCAACAAAACTCTTGTAAACATGCTTGAAGCTCAGGGAGGAAAAGCCATGGGTATCTCAGGTATGGACGGAAGACTTATTGAGGCAAAGATCAAAGATCCGAAACTCGGATATGTAGGAGAGATAACAAGTATAAATATCGATCCCGTTAAGGACCTTCTCGAAAAAGGCTATATTCCGGTCGTATCAACAATCGGATGCGACAGAGACGGAAACGCCTATAATATTAACGGTGATACTGCGGCTGCATACATTGCCGGCGCCCTCGGCGCAAAGCGTCTTATAATGATGACCAATGTTGACGGCGTATTGAGGGATCAGAATGATAAAAAATCCCTTATTACGGATATCACGATCTCGGAAGCTGACGAACTGAAAAAAGAAGGCGTCATATCGGGAGGCATGATACCTAAGATCGACTGCTGTATAAAGGCCATAAAGACGGGCGTTAAAAAAGTTGTTATCATTAACGGAATGATCGATCATTCCATATTGATGGAGCTTCTCACCGATGAAGGTGTAGGAACAATGGTGAAAGGAGACGAGTAATGGGTAATTTGATGGATATCGACAATACCTATGTCGCTCATACATACGGACGTTTTCCTGTAGAAGTTGAAAGCGGAAAAGGGTCTGTGATAACTGACAAAAACGGAAAAGAATATATAGATATGGGTTCGGGCATAGGCGTAACCGCATTTGGCATCGCCGATGATATATGGAAAGACGCCGTGATTGAGCAGCTCGGAAAAGTGCAGCACACGTCTAATCTTTATTATACCGATCCGTGTGCGAAACTGGCGAAAATACTCTGCGACAGAACAGGAATGAAAAAAGTATTTTTCGGAAATTCCGGAGCTGAGGCGAACGAGTGCGCTATAAAAGCGGCGAGAAAATATGCCGCAAAGAAAAAAGGCGCTGAATATTCGACGATCATTACTTTAAAAAACAGTTTTCACGGCAGAACTCTCACGACGCTTGCAGCGACGGGACAGGAGCATTATCATGAATTGTATCAACCGTTGACGCCGGGATTTGTTCATGTTCAGCCGGGAGATATCGAAGAATTAAAAAAGACTGCAGCTGAATCAAAAGCCGCGGGTGTTCTTATAGAGGTAATTCAAGGCGAAGGCGGAGTAAATGTTATGGACAAAGATTATGTTCAGGGCATTGAAGCTTTTTGCAGACAGAACGATATAGTGTTTATGGTTGATGAAGTGCAGACAGGAAACGGAAGAACCGGAAAACTGTACGGCTATATGAATTACGACGTGACTCCTGACGTCGTTACTACGGCAAAAGGAATCGGAGGAGGACTTCCTATCGGACTTTGCATGCTCGGTGAAAAAGTAAAAGATGTATTTGAACCGGGAGATCACGGTTCGACATTCGGCGGAAATCCTGTATGCTGCGCCGGAGCGATAAGCGTTATAGAGAGGATTGACGATGCGTTTTTAGAGAGCGTAAATAAAAAAGGTCAGTATGTAAAAGATGAGCTTAAGGAAGCGGCAGGAGTTGAAGATGTAGTCGGCCTCGGACTTATGATAGGCATTAAAACTTCAAAACCTGCCGGAGAAGTTGTAAAGGAATGTATGGAGAACGGCGTATTATGTCTTACGGCGAAAGACAAAGTAAGGCTTCTGCCGGCGCTCAATATTCCACGGGAACTTCTCGCTAAAGCTGTTGAGATAATTAAAGAGGCGTGCGTGAAGTGAGAGCTTCAAGACATCTCTTTACGGCAAAATCAGCCGTCTGATTTCGTATGGAAGTTCTGTCGCCTTCAAAATGACATTCGAAAGTCTTTACGGAACCGTTGATATTCACCCCAATATAAACAAGTCCGACGGCCTTGCCTTCGGCGGAAGACGGTCCCGCATTTCCGGTAGTTGAGATTGCAATCTCGCTGCCGGATTTTTTTGCTGCGCCGAGACACATTTCATATGCTGTCTGAGCCGATATGGCGCCGTATTTTTTCAGGGTTTCTTCGGATACGCCGAGAGTATGATGCTTGGCTTCGTCGCAGTAAGTTATAAAGCCTTCGATAACCGCGCCTGAAGCTCCGGGTATGTTTACGAGATTTGAAATGAGCATCCCGCCGGTAAG
>CASDUB010000179.1 GCA_949283905.1 uncultured Lachnospiraceae bacterium
CGAACAAAATTCCGATAACAGCGCAGAAGAGTATTGCGGCAAAACCGATACCCCAGTTTACATTAATCGAAGCATTTGCAGCTATGCCATATATTTCTACTATGACAAAAGATAATAATAATCCGATCAGTCCGCCGAGTACCGCAAGAAAGCAGGCCTCGCACAGGAACTGAAGCATTATATTCTTTCTTTTGGCACCGACCGCCTTTCGAATTCCTATTTCGCGTGTTCTTTCGCTGACTGAAACCAGCATTATGTTCATGATGCCTATTCCGCCGACAAGAAGCGAGATAGCTGCAATTCCCGCAAGCAACAGGGACATGGTGTTGTTTACATCATCCATTGTATCCAATACTTCAGACTGGTTGTTTACCTCAAAGGATTCTTCATCACGTGTAGCCTGCAATAAAAACATTTCTGTATTATTTATGGCAGTATTTACCGTATCTTCGCTTGAAGCTTTTATGTAAAAGCTGCTGACGCTTGTCTGACCGGTCATACGTGATGCCGTGGAGTAAGGAATCAAAATTTTACTGTCGTCAGAGCCTGTAAGACTTGAACCCTGTTCTTCAAGAACACCTACTACTTTGTAAATACTTTCTCCGATAATAATCGTACCGTTTACGGCGTCCCATGTCCCGAACAGATCTGTTGCAATGTCTGTACCGATTACACAGACATTGGTATTCCATTCTATATCTGAATCGACGATTTTTCTTCCACGTTGTATATCGATATCCTGAACATCAAAATATGACGATGTTATGCCGACAACAGAATATGTACCTGTTTCATTATTCTTTTTGACTGTCTGACTGCTTGTGATCACCGGCGCTACGGAGTCGATAGAAGAATAGTATGTCAGTTCTTCCACAGTATCAGCCGTTACAGAAACATTATCGCCGGATATAGTAGCAGTAATCTGCTGCGATCCCATACTTGAAATGCTGTCTGTGATACCGCTTGTTGCTCCCTGGGTGATGGAAACAAGAATAACAACTGCCATAACTCCGATGATGATACCGAGCATTGTCAGAAAAGAACGCATTTTGTTTTTTAGGATCCCTTTTAGAGAAAGTTTTATGATTTTCAGTGTCATAAACAGACCTCCTTATTGCTTAGCCTGCCGTCATGGACATAAATCTTACGTTCAGCCTGGTTTGCAACATTGATATCATGCGTTATTAAAAGAATTGTGTTTCCTGCTTTCCATAATTTCTTAATTATTTCCATTATCTCTTTTCCTGATGCTGAATCAAGGTTTCCTGTAGGCTCATCGGCCAGAATGATAGACGGATTGCCTGCAAGAACCCGCGCAATGGCGACTCTCTGCTGCTGACCTCCTGAAAGTTGAGATGGTTTATGCTGCATACGGTCTTTAAGTCCTACTTGTGTCAATGTTTTTATGACACGTTCGTGACGTTCTGAAGCCGACATTTTTCTATATATCAAAGGCATTTCAACATTTTCATATGCCGTAAGATCAGGAAGCAGGTTGAATTGCTGAAATATAAAGCCGATTTTTTCACCACGTATATCACTGAGCTGATCCTCAGTACAGTTAGCTATATGTTTGCCGTCGAGTATGTAGTCTCCGCTGTCAGGTACATCGAGGCATCCGATAATATTCATTAATGTTGATTTTCCGCTTCCGGAAGGACCGAGAATGGAGACGAATTCGTGGGGCCT
This sequence comes from uncultured Lachnospiraceae bacterium, assembly GCA_949283905.1. GTDB lineage: Bacteria > Bacillota > Clostridia > Lachnospirales > Lachnospiraceae > Alectryocaccobium. Next base: position 1,690 of record CASDUB010000179.1, read on the forward strand.
TACATGCAGTGAAACATCACGTAAGACAGGAACCATGACTTCGCCTAAAGTATAAGATTTATATATATGCCTGAGTTCAATCATAGAATGCCTCCTGCTAATTACTCATTCCCGGAAAGCTGCCGCCGCCCTGAGGCATCTGGCTCGGGTCAAAGTTTTCAAAATCAAAATCACTGAAGTCCATGCCTTCCATGAATTCATCCATTCCTTCAAAGTTTCCGAAACCGCCGAAACCTTCAGATTCACCTTCACTTTCCGATCCGGTAAGAGTAGAAGTGATTTTTGTGACAAGAATGAGGTCGCCTTCCGAAAGTTCATCGCTTTCTATCATTATATAAGTTCCGTCAGACATACCTGTCTCAACAGATACCTTTGTTAGTGTGTCGAGATCAATATCATTTTCTTCATATGTTGTTCCTGTTTCGGAATCTGAAGGAGCAAGATAAATGTAGTTGTCGTCTCCTGAAGTGGTTACTGCATCTACAGGAACAAGAAGTCCTTCGCCGCTGTCTTCCGTAACTATTTCAGCCGATGCGCTCATGCCTGGATAGACTCCGCTGATATAATCTACGGATGCTGTTATCTGGTAGGCGGTAGTTCCGCCGCTTGACGAGCCGTTATATGAAATTGATGTAACAGTTCCTATATATTCGCCGTCGACTGCGTCAATTGAGAATGTAACGTTCTGGTCTAATGCAACAGAAGAAATATTAAGTTCATCCACAGCGATTCCCATAGTGTAACCGTCTTTTCCCATTATCATGGCAACTGAACCGCCTGCGGCAACTTCGTCACCGGCTTCGATCGGAAACTCTATAAGTATTCCGTCATAAGGCGCTGTTATTTCTTCGGTTCCTTCATCATATTTTATTACTGCAAGAATATCTCCCTCGGCGACTTCGTCACCAACCGTATAATTTACAGATTCGACTTCTCCTTTATTTGTTGAAGTAAGAGTATCCTGTGTGACAGGGGTAAGGGTGCCGCTTCCGCTTATTGTAGTTGAAACATTACCGTAAGAAATCTCTTCAACTTGATATGTAGTGATTCGTGATGAGGCTTCTTTGCGGAAAATTTTAGGTAAAATTTTAATAGAAGCAATAACTAAAGCAAAAATAACAGCCGGTATTATTATATATTTAATATATTTTCGCTTTGAGCATGGACGTACAGTAATAGTGTTGCCGCCTGATTTCATATTCTTCGTTTCCTTTCTGGTTTTATATCTGCTCTTATGAACAATATTTTTATTATATTGCTATAATATGAGATCACACTAAAGCGACGCTAAAGAAAATGTGAATACATTGTGAAGCATATATTGTGGTAAATGCGGATGAAACTACTGATAATTGTGTCTGAAGCTTTTAAAATCGTTTGCATTGTGCATTGAATCATGGTATTCTTTAAAAGTTAGTATCATGGAATAGTATTATCTAAACGAATGCTGTTCCTTAAAAGATGTAAGAGGAGTAGAAATGATCATTAACCTGATAAAAGTAATAATACTCGGCATAGTCGAGGGTATAACGGAATGGCTGCCTATCAGCAGTACAGGGCATCTTATTCTTGTCGGCAATGTTTTAAACCCCGATCTGTCGCGCGAGTTTATGGAAATGTTCAATGTGGTGATCCAGCTAGGCGCGATATTGGCCGTAGTTGTTATATTTTTTAACAGACTATGGCCGTTCCATACAAAGAACCACGGTGTCAGACAGTGGTTTGTAAATCCTACAGATTCCGGTCTGGCGGGTAAGTTTCAGAAATTCGCGAATAATTATCTTTATATGGATAAGATCGTGCTTTGGGTCAAGATCGCAGTTGCGTCAATTCCGGCGCTTATTGTAGGCCTGACGCTTGAAAACTGGTTTGAAGAGCATCTGCATGCGCCGATACCTGTAGCGGTAATGCTTATTGTATATGGTATTTTCTTTATTATCGTTGAAAGAGCGAGAAAAGGTAAAAATACGAGAGTAAACAGGATAAGCCAGATAACATGGCGCGATGCTTTTATAATAGGAGGTTTTCAGGCTCTGGCGCTTATTCCTGGAACATCAAGATCCGGCTCAACCATAATTGGAGCTCTTATTATTGGATTTTCAAGAGTCTGCGCTGCCGAGTTTACATTTTTCCTGGCGATACCTGCTATGCTAGGGGCATCAGCAATCAAACTTTTGAAATTCGGACTTGAATTCACGTCGGTTGAGGCAATCTGCCTTATAGTCGGAATGGCAGTTTCATTTGGAGTTTCGCTTCTTGTGATCAAATTCCTTATGGATTTTGTCGGCAAACACGACTTCAAAGTTTTCGGATATTACAGGATCATACTTGGAGTCCTTGTTATAGCAGCGGTCGGGTTCGGTATTATAGCATAATTAAAGAGGAGTATATTATTGTGAATGCATATTTAATTACATTTTTGATCTCTATGGTTCCCATAGTCGAATTAAGAGGAGCCATTCCTGTAGGTGTTGTTTACGGACTTGATCCGATAACGGCGTGTATTGTTGCCATGATCGGAAACATGGTGCCGGTACCTATTATCTATCTGTTTGCAAGAAAGGTTTTAGTATGGGGAAGCCAAAGAAAACATATCGGAGGCTTTTTCAGATTTTTCCTTGAAAAAGGTGAAAAGGGCGGTAAAAAGCTTATGGAAAAGGCCGGAAACGGATCTTTCTGGGCTCTTGCCATATTTGTGGGAATTCCTCTTCCGGGAACGGGAGCTTGGACAGGAACTCTTGCAGCAAGTATCCTCGATATGGGATTTAAGAAGAGCGTTATAGCATGCGTTGTAGGCGTTGCGATCGCAGGAGCTATTATTTCAACTCTTACGGCGCTCGGACTTGCAGCTGTGCTCGGACTCGGCATTTAAATATAAGAGTGGGGGATGAAAAATGAAATGTCCGTTTTGCGGCAACGATGATACAAGAGTTGTCGATTCAAGACCTGTAGAAGATAACAACGCCATCAGAAGAAGGCGCGTATGCGACAACTGCGGAAAACGATTTACGACGTATGAAAAAGTTGAAACAGTGCCTCTTATGGTAATTAAAAAAGATATGAACAGAGAAAAGTATGACAGATCTAAGATCGTTGCCGGAGTCGTAAGGGCATGTCATAAAAGACCTGTTTCAGCCGATCAGATTAATAATCTTGTAGACAGCGTTGAAGTTGAGATCTTTAACAGAGAACTCAGAGAGATTGAAAGCAGTACGATAGGTGAGCTTGTAATGAATAAGATAAAAGATCTTGACCCTGTTGCCTATGTAAGATTTGCATCTGTATACCGCGAGTTCAAAGATGTAAATACTTTTATGGATGAACTGAAGAAAATATTGGAATAATAATTATATGATTTTTATATGAAAGGCATTTATTATGGACAAATTTGACAAATCATCAAAACTTAACAATGTGTTGTATGATGTTCGCGGTCCTGTAGTAGACGAGGCTGCACGTATGGAAGAAGAGGGAAAAAAGATATTGAAGTTAAATATCGGAAATCCTGCGCCGTTTGGTTTTTCTGCGCCTGACGAAGTTATTGTCGATATGATAATGAATATAAAAGACTGTCAGGGCTATTCTGCTTCAAACGGCATGTTTCCGGCAAGAAAAGCGATAATGCAGTATGCACAGCTCAAGGGAATTCCTGGAGTTACTGTAAAAGATATTTATACAGGAAACGGAGTCAGCGAGCTTATCAATCTCAGTATGCAGGCTTTGCTTGAAAACGGGGACGAGGTTCTTGTTCCTTCGCCTGATTATCCTCTTTGGACGGCATGCGTAACACTTTCAGGGGGAAAGGCAGTTCATTATATATGCGACGAGCAGTCTGAATGGAATCCTGATATCGAAGATATCAGAAGCAAGATCACAGACAAGACTAAAGCTATAGTTTTGATCAATCCGAATAATCCTACAGGCGCTCTTTATCCGAGAGAAATACTTCAGCAGATTGCAGATATAGCTGAAGAGCACGGGCTTATCATATATTCGGATGAAATTTATGACAGACTTGTTATGGACGGATTAGAGCATATTTCAATTGCTTCGATCGCATCTCCTGACGTTTTCTGCGTAACATTCTCCGGACTGTCGAAGTCTCATATGATCGCAGGTTTCAGGATAGGATGGATGATTCTTTCCGGAAACAAAGAAAAGGCAA
>CASDUB010000180.1 GCA_949283905.1 uncultured Lachnospiraceae bacterium
CTCAGAAATCGTACGGCGCAGTTCCTGAAGATAATTGTCGTCAAGCCCCAGCCGTTTTATTTCTTCTTCCGTTTTTTTAGCTCCGCTGTCAAAATATACAGCTTTTATATATGAATCCCTAAACACATCGGATGCGTCCGTCTCAAATGCTTTCTTAAAATATTCAGCGGCTCTGGCCGTCTGAAACAGTTTTTCGTAAGCGCATCCCATATTATGGTAAACGCCCGCCCTGAAAAAAGAAGACATCTAAGAAACGCCCTCCATGTTAAACACTTCTTCGTAACATCTTATACTTCGTTTGTATTTTCCGAATTTAAGAAGAGCGTCGCCTTTTAATTTCTGCCTCTCCATTTTGCTCGTTTCATCAAAGGCGTCTATTCTTACTCTGTATTTTCTGAGTTCGTTTTCGGCAAAATAATGGCTCTTAACAAATATCCAATACAGCCGGCGTCCGATCTTTCCGTCAGAAGCGGCAATACTGTTATATTCTTTGATATTTTTAATACCGCACTGTTCAGAGAGCCATTCAGATAATGAAGGATCTAAAATGACTTCATCTGCGATAGCCATATTCGTGCTCAGGAAAAAACAAAGCTCTTCTATGGAATATATATTCAAATGAATACTTTCTATATAGAAAGGTTTTTCCGCAAGCGGCTGAGAACAAAGCAGATAATTTCCCATAGTCCCTCCAAAAAATTTTCTTATAATATTTCCTGCCAGCTCAATCCCGATGATTCAAATATTTCTCCGAATCCGAGATCTTTGACATTTACGACACATTTATCAGCCGCCTCAAAGTGCAGCTTTATATTAAGCCTTGTCGCTTTTGCCGGCCTTTCGGGGAGACCCGGAAGCGGCATCGAATAATTGGTTTTCTTTCCGTCTTCAAGATGGCTCACTCGAAACACGAGTTCTCTTTCATTGTTCAGAAGGATATCGCATTCGTTTTCCGCCTCATACCAGTGAATTCCGGCTGTTATCAACGGATGATAGACTGCAATTCCGTCTGAGACAAGTTCTATTCCAATATTTTTTCTGACCAGATCGTTTCCCATAAAGAGCGATCTGTTTTTTAATCTGGCATTTGAAGATTTTTCTATTGCGGCGTAGCATGCACCTTTTGAAAAAAGGTTTGTTCCATAAAACACTTTTCGTCTTGCCCTGCAGAGAATGTCCAATGATTTTTTCGACCATGACCGGTCAAATCCTTTTCCTACCAGAAAGAAGCTTGAATATTCGTTTTCATTGACATTTCCATTTATGAATTCTGCAAACTCTTCATCCCTTTTTTCGGCGTCGAGCGAAAGCTGCACCGTACCGCCTTCAATAACGGTTACTGTTGTAGGTCTCGTCGATGTATCCGAATGCAGTTTTTTAAATTCAACAGTCGAATCATCTGTGAAATAAAACAGTCCGACATTGCGGCTGAACACTTCGTACTTCTGATAATACGTATGAACGTAAAAACTTTCGTCAAAGCTCTGAAGAAACGCCTGTCTGCCTGCAAGTCCCATTCTTTTAAAGGCTTTTTCCATTGTGTCCGTAAGATACTTGGATATCTTAGGTACTGTTATCATCATGACTTCGATCTGCATCGCGGGAACTTTTATTCCGGCGAACGCTATAGCCTGTTTGATCATCTCGGCAACTACAGTCTCGCCGGCAAAGCTCTTTCCGTTCACCTCAAAATCACGGCCGTTTAATACTCTGTCAAATACATCCTCAAAAAGAACGGCTCCTTTATTTTCTGCAAAATAATCAGCTTCTATGCCATATTTCCAGCGGCCCGTTTCTTCAAGATAAGCCATATGAGCAGGGCACTGGGCATGGCTTCCGCCTGCGGTTATCATAACCGAAACCGCATCCTTTTCTTTTGGATCATACACACAGAGCCGGACCTCTTTTTCATTGAATTCGAGTCCGACAAAATATGATTCTGCCATGATTCATGCCCCCTTTATCAATCAATGATCTTAAACATATTGTCAGCAAAAGCTTCCTGCCACAGGTATTTCTTCATCGTGTTTTCAGCCTCTTCTTCGGCGCCGAGACTCATCTGCATGAGCATTCTGTTGATCAGCTGATATCTCGTCCGTCCCTTTGTATCGTTTTCTTCGATAGAAAGTTTTTTGACAGGAGTGTCAAATACATCTTCCGCCGTTGTAACAGTACAATAATAGCTCAGTGTTTCGCCAAAGAACAGAAGGAACTCTCTTACATAAAGTCCCGTAACGGTTTCTTTCAACGGTTCGTCTTTCCACTGTTCTGAAATATTGTCCGCGCTGTCTATTTTATAATGCATAATAACTTCGCTTCCCGACCGCGCGCTTTCTTCAGCGAATACCTTATCGTCAAGGCTGAATCCCTTAATTATTCCTGCCGGAAGTTTTTTAAAGAACTCAAGTTTAACTCCCGATCTGTCGCATTTCTCAAGAATGATCTTTATTAGTTTTTCATCGTCTTCAGATATCTTTTCGGAATTTTCAGCCATATATTTTATCCATGCAAGCGCGCAGAACAGGCTTTCATTGTCATCTCTTTTGCACACTTCTTTTAATCTGTCAGCCGTAAATTCGGAAATCTTTCTTCCTCTGATCACATACAGCATTGACAGAAAGATAAGATACGCCATCCTTACCTTAGGCTTTCCGCCTTTTCTCGAATAGTTTTCAAAAATCTTTTCTGCCTCAGGCGTTGTCTTTCTTGCAAACATGGAACGAAGAAGATATTTTTCTTCTATTTCAAACGTATCCATAACAAAGCTCGTCATATCTTTCCAGATCTTTTCCGTTTCCTCTAAATTGCTAAGTCCGTTTCTGCTGATATATTCGAGGATATCGTCGTTAAAGAATCCGTTTCTGTAGATATGATAAGCAAGATCAAGCAGTTCTTCGTCCTCATCATAGGTTTTTAGCTTGATCGCCGCTACGGCAAGCTTAAGCAAAAGCTGCGCGCTTATGCCTTCATATCCGAGCCTGTTGATCAGGTTAAACGCTTTTTTGTACTGTTTAAACTGTATCAGCATTTCGAATGTCGCCGGTTTGTCAATGTGACCGTAAGTGATCTCTTTTATACTTTCAGAAAACGGCACCAGCATCCATTCGTCTGCATGGCTGTTAAAATATTCCAGCAGCTTTCTCCTTGTCTTATCTCTGTACTCTCTTGTGAAATATAAATTTTCGGCTGCCTTCCAAAAGCTCATCAGATTTCTCTTATTGATATCAAGCTGCCATGTTTTTTCATGACAGCAGTAAAGCTGCATAGGAGTATCCCAGATACCGAAAAGCATACAGGACTTCGCATGTCTGTCCACGTCAAGAAGCTGCTCTATCTTATAATCAACCGTTGCAGCAAATCTTCTCTTCTTTTCGTCTTCAAAAAATACGCATGCATTTCTGCTGTATATCTTTGGATAAGCTACGCCGTCTTTAAGTCCGTACGCCTGCATTTCGCGAAGCGCCGGATGACAGATTATGACGCGCCTGATCTTAGGATCGCCGCATGTCAGCTTATGTGTAAAAAGAATCTCCGCCATATATCCTGCTGTTTCCGCATCTTTGATCTCAGGATAAAACTCCCTGTACAACACGGCGTAATATTCGTTTATACGTCCCCTCTTAAGTCCGGCAGCGGCAAAATCCCTCGCTATTTTTTCATAATTCTCAAATGATATTGGATCGGATTCTTTTTCCTGTATTATCCTTGAATAAAGATAAGCTCTTTTTCTTTCTCCAATTGAAGTATTATATGAAAAATACAGTTTAACAGCCATCGGTATCGGCGTATTAAGATCTTCCGGCCTCGTTTCGATATAATACTCATAAAGCCGTGTAAGTCTGATATCTTCTTCTACTGCCTTTTCGTACCACTTATAATAAGCCGGCAAAACAGGATCGTCGTTCATAATATGCCTGCATATA
>CASDUB010000181.1 GCA_949283905.1 uncultured Lachnospiraceae bacterium
GCAGATTGCTTTCTTCTACTTTTTCACCAAAAAGAAGGGCTGAAAATACCGCTGCTACATCTGTTCCAATCTCCTGATTTGCAGTCATAAGACAAAGGTCAGTATATAAAGCAGCTGTTTTTTCGTTATAATTTCCTGTTCCTATCTGTGTAATATATGAAAGTCCGTCGTCTGTTTTTCTTGTTATCAGACAGATCTTCGAATGTACCTTAAAGCCTTTTAATCCATAGATCACACGGCAGCCGGCTTCTTCAAGTTTTCTTGAGTATTCAATATTGTTTTCCTCGTCAAAACGCGCTCTTAATTCTACAAGAACAACTACCTCTTTTCCGTTTTCAGCCGCTTCTATCAAAGCATCGATTATTTTGCTTCTGCTGGCAACTCTGTAAAGAGTCATCTTAACGGAAACAACAGAAGGATCGTATGCAGCCTCTCTTAGGAGTTTTATAAAAGGATTTATGCTTTCGAACGGATAAGACAGCAAAACATCCTTATTAAGGATCTGCGGCATTACCGGCTTACTGTTGTCTAATTGAGCAGTCATTCGCGGACTTCTTCTATCGTAGAACAATTTCCGTTCATTCATATCTTTAAAATAATTCTGAATCGAAGATACGAAAGAAAGATCAAGCGGTATCTGAGATAAAGGCTGAAAAACATGTTCTTTTTTCACCTGAATCTCCTTACACAGTGTATTTATCATCTGTTTGCTCAATTCACGTGAATATTCAAGCTTAACGGGATTCATTCTCTTGCGCTGTTTAATCAGTTTCTCCATTATTTCACGATATTCGAGGTAATCATCATAGTGATTCTCTGTATCTATATCTGCACTTCTGAGCACACGGATAAGTGACTTTTCCTTGATTTTGTATTTTTTGAAGATTTTAGGAATGAAATGAAGAATAAGTTCTTCCGAAAGCATAAACGTTCCTTCTCTTGAAGGAATTGCTATCAGTCTCGGAAAAACTTTGCTGCTACATGGTACAACGGCAAGTTTTAATTTACCTTTACTTGATTCCAGCTGCGCCACTGCATAAATATCTTTATTATTTATAAACGGAAACGGCTGTTGTTTGCTGATAATGGCAGCAGAAAGATAGGGAGCGACCTCACGTTCAAAGTATTTTTCCAGTGATTTGCCCTCTTTTTCCGACAAGTTATTGAAATTGATCAGCATTACTCCTTCAGCCGCGAGTTCTTCCATTAACTGATTATAGATAACGGTATTCTTCAGATTTAAAAGACGTGTTTCTTTTAATATTTCATCGATCTGTTCTTTTGCAGTCATGTTAGTTTTATTCTCACGAATTGTATCGTCTGACTCCAACTGATCCAAAAGAAAGCCCACTCGTACCCTGTAAAACTCGTCCAGATTTGACTGAAAAATTGAAATAAACGATAACCTTTCAGCCAAAGGCACCTTTGAATTTCCGGCTTCATTTAATACTCTTTCATTAAACTTAAGCCAAGATAACTCTCTGTTCATATATATTTTTTTATCTTCCACAATTTTATCTCCTTGTGATTCGATATCTTCAGTTTGTTTTTTATCTGAAAACAAATTTCTTAAGAAATCTATCCAAGTCATATCTGCTCCTTTAATTATTCTCGGCAATCCTGACTATCTCTCCCACGCCTGATAAAATCATTGTGGGCTGATAAGCATATTTAGCCGGTGTATTTTCATTTGAGATTCCGGATAAAACCAGGACTGTCGCTACGCCGCTTTCTGTTCCGGCTATGATATCAGTATCCATACGATCGCCGATTATAACAGATTCTTCGGAGTGACATTCTAAAAGCCTTAGTCCGGTTCTCATCATAAGCGGATTAGGTTTTCCGCAAAAATAAGCTTTTTTGCCTGTAGCCATTTCTATTGGAGCAACTAACGCTCTGCAAGCCGGAGCAATTCCGCTTTCTGTAGGTCCGGAAACATCAGAATTTGCTCCTATGAGTTTAGCGCCTTTGATCACAAGGTTAACTGCCTTCGTAAGTGTTTCCAGTGAATAATTTCTTCCTTCACCGATTACCACGTAATCAGGGTTTACATCATTCATCATGATCCCTGCGTCATATAAAGCGTTTGTAAGTCCTGCTTCTCCTATTGCGTAAACGGAGCATCCGGGACTGAGATGTTTTAAAAATTCAGCTGTTGCCAGCGCACTTGTATAAAAATGCTTTTCAGGAACTTCAAGTCCCATGCGCATCAGTTTTTGCTGCAGTTCTTTTTGTGTGAGACTGCTGTTATTTGTTAAAAACAGATATTGTTTATTTTCTTTTTGCAGCCATGAAACAAATTCTCTTACTCCCGGAAGTATCTTATCGCCATGATAGATAACTCCGTCCATATCACAGATAAATCCTTTTTTTGAATTAAAATCAATCACGTATAAAACTCCTTTTTTCATCTGCCTTTAAGGCGCTCTTCTTTAAACATACTTTTTCATTTTATACGTATAGATTAATAACAAAAGGTAAATTGTATTGATATATTATTGTCAAATATAGGTAAAGTTTTTGTAATGAATCATAATTCTTTTATACTGTAATATATTTATTATAAAATATACTTGTTTTATAAGCAATGAATCATTCGCCTTTTGATGCAGATAATAATTTTCTGTATTTTCCGATTTTTCTATATGCAGTTTCGATAAAAACAATATTTAAAACGGCAAATATAAACAAATACAGCGGCATAATCCATATGCCGACAATTTCCTGAATCTTTCCGAATACAAGAGGCATTAAGGTACAGCCAGCAGAAAAAACCGACATTTGAAGCCCTATTGCGGCTGCGCTGTATTTCCATCCGAAATTCACCGGCGCCATATGCTGAATCGCGGGGTAAACAGGACCCATGCCTGTGCCTATAATAAGAAATCCTACAGCTGAACAAATATAACCCGGCATCGGCAAAGCAACAAGTAAAATCCCTGTTAATTCAATTCCTATTCCTATACGGATCAACATGCGGTCACCGATAAATCTTGAAACAAATCCGGAAATAAGACGTCCCAGCATGAGGCCTGCAAATACAAGCGATGCAAAGGAAGCAACAAGATCAGGACTCATGCCCTCTTTTGTTCCCGCAAAATAACTTGACGTCCATAAAAAACAGGTTGACTCTCCTGCACTGTATGCGAAAAAAGCAATAACAGTCAGCAATACTCCCGGAATCTTTATAGTTTCTTTTATACCTGCAACTTCGACGTTTCCGTTTTCACCTTTGTTTTTATTGTTTTTCCAAAGAGGAAGCGAGATTATCATGACCGCAAGTATTGCTGCCTGAAGATAAGCCGTCCATCTGTAACCGTCGTTCCAATGAGCGCGGTTTAAAGCCAGCGCCATAATATTCGGACTTATTACTGCTCCAAGACCATAAAAACAATGCAAAAAATTCATCACTGACGACGAATAATTATTTGCAACATAGTGATTAAGCGAAGCGTCAATCGAGCCTGCTCCAAGACCGTATGGAACTGCAAACAGCAATAACATCCAATAATATCCTGCAAATGAAAATCCGATCAGTCCTATAACTGTCAATAAAGTAGAAAAAATAACTATATATTTTGTATGAATCTTTCTGATAAGTTTAGGCGCCATAAGCGAGGATATGATCGTCATGCATGATATCGCCATAGAAACATATCCTGCATACGATGAAGGTACATTGAATATATTCTGCATCGTAGGCCATGCCGAACCGAGCAGAGAATCCGGAAGTCCCAAACTTACAAATGCAAGATATATAACTGCTATTAACAAAGAAGCCATAATAATTACCACCTATATTTTACTGCTACTTTTATGATACTAATGTTCAATATTATGTCAAGAATATTCAAAAGGATAATAAATATTTGTATTTTAGCTGCTTGACAAAAAGCCGTTCGTATATTATATTAATCATAGTTAGCGAAGGCTAACTGATTATTTTTATAAAAGTATCATAAGCAGAAAGTTTATTTTTTTTACAATATAGTTAGTCGTTGCTAACTAAATTCAATTTAATTGCTTTTCTCTTATGATCAGTAGAGGAAGGTGCATATGTCAGAGGATTTAATTATTCGTCACTGCTCTCCCACACTTGCAGGTTTGAAGACAGGGAACCTATTTTCATGCATTTTTAAAAACAAAAAAGAATTAAACAAAATCATATCAAAATTAAATAAAAAACTTGTTCCAAAGGGAATCCGAATATTACCTCTCAAAATCTTTAAAGGACGCGCACTTATATACGCATATCGCCCCAATGCGCTAAAAATCGACCTGTCAGATCAGCGCGCCAGAGCTTTGCTATTGAAATATGGTTACTTGCCTGAAAATGCCAATGCGTGTATATTGCATCTGATTCAACGTCTTCACTATGAGGAAGAGTTTCCTCATGAGATCGGATTATTTTTAAGTTATCCGCCTGAAGATGTTTGCGCTTTCATAAATAACAAAGCATGCAATCAGAAATGTACAGGATGTTGGAAAGTTTATGGGAATGAAGAAGAAGCCAAAAAGACGTTTAAGAAATATGACATATGCACTAAAATCTACTTAAAACTTTGGCTGCAGGGAAAAACGATAGAACAGCTTGCAGTGTCCTGCTGATACTTAATATAATTTTTAGAAAGGACGGTTGTTAATTATGAGTAAATTAGCAGTAGTTTATTGGAGCGGTACAGGAAATACAGAATCAATGGCAAAAGCAGTTGTTGACGGCGCTAAAAGCAAAGGCGCAGATGTATCGCTCTTCTATGCTTCAGAATTTAACGCAGATCAACTTGATGATTTTGATGCAATCGCTTTCGGCTGCCCTTCTATGGGAGCTGAACAGCTGAAAGAAACTGAATTTGAACCGATGTTCGCCGATTGTGAAAGCAGATTAAACAACAAAAAGATCGCTTTGTTCGGTTCTTACGGATGGGGTGGCGGAGAATGGATGCATGACTGGGAATCCCGTTGCAAAGACAATGGAGCGATCCTTGCATGTGACAGCGTAATATGCAATGAATCTCCTGACGACGATGCACTTTCAGCCTGCAGAGAGCTTGGAAAATCTTTGGTTTAAAAAACAGATCCGGCTTTAACAGAAGCTATTAGCCATACTTTCTGTTAAACCGGATCTTATTTTCTTAATTATTTAACATCCTTTTCCTTCACGCACTTCTTCAAAATCTTTTTCAATATTTTCAGAAGGTGCAGGAGTAAGAAGTGATACAACAACAATACAGATGATCGAGAATATAAATGCCGGAAGGAGTTCATATATATCCCAAATTCCGCCTAAAGGACGAACAAGAAGATTCCATATGAATACCATACATCCGCCGCCGATCATACCTGCAACAGCTCCTGCTCTGTTAATACGCTTCCAGAACAGACTCATAAGCATAAGCGGTCCGAAGGTAGCTCCAAATCCTGCCCATGCAAAACTTACTATCGAGAATATGACGCTGTTCTCATCCAACGCGATTATAATAGCTATGCCTGTAATCGCAAGAAGCGTAAATCTTGAAATCCACATAACATGTTTATCAGATGCTTTTTTATGAAGAAGGCCCTGATAAATATTTTTTGAAAATGCAGACGCGGCTATCAAAAGATATGAATCAGATGAACTGATCGTTGCCGCCAGGATTCCTGCCATAACAAGTCCTGCGATAACAGGAGGAAGCAGATTCGTCGCGAGCAGAATAAATACATTTTCGGCCGAAGCTTCAGTTGTGAGTGACGCCGGATATAATGTACGTCCCACTACTCCGATAAATACTGCAACAGTAAGTGAAATAAGAACCCAAATAATCGCTATACGGCGAGATCTTGTAAGTTCTTTTTCTTTACGGATAGCCATAAATCGAAGAAGAACCTGCGGCATTCCGAAATATCCGAGTCCCCATGCAAGTGAAGAAACTATTGTTATGATACTGTAAGTTCCTGCCTCTCCGAACTGAGGAACGCCGTTAACAATCTGCTGTACTCCGCCGTCAGTAACAGGCGTAGCGATTCCGAAGAAGTCTAAAAATCCAGGAATATTAGCGGCATTTTCCATAACCGCAGAAAGACCGCCTGCAGCAATCGTAGCTGTAATTACAATAACAATAAGGGCAACTATCATAACTACTGCCTGCATAAAGTCAGAAGCACTCTCCGCAAGGAAACCGCCTATTATCGTATAAACAAGGACAAATACCGCACCTACTATCATCATCGGAACATAATCGAATCCGAACAGTGTCGAGAAAAGTTTTCCGCATGTAACAAGGCAGCTCGCCGCATAAACCGTAAAAAATATAAGAATAAAAAGCGCTGAAATAGTCATTACGACTTTGCTTTTTTCATGAAAACGGTTTGAGAAGAACTCCGGCAATGTGATTGCATTTGCCTTGATACTGTATCTGCGAAGTCTCTTCGAAACAATAAGCCAGTTGATGTATGTGCCCACTGCGAGTCCTATCGCTGTCCATGCAGCATCGGCAACACCGCACCAATAAGCAACACCAGGAAGTCCCATAAGAAGCCATCCTGACATATCGGATGCTTCCGCACTCATGGCAGTAACCCATGGTCCTAAAGAACGTCCGCCTAAAAAATACTCTTCAGAGCTTTTGTTCGCTCGTTTAGCAAACATTACTCCGATAAATATCACGACAGCCATATACGCGCCCATCGTGATCATAATCTGTAATGAATCCCCCATGATAAAACTATCTCCTTTTATTAATTGCTTTTAAGTCAGTCCTTAAACTTTACCATAATAAAGAAGTTTTGCCAAGTATATGTTAATTATTAGAAGAATATCGAAATGTAAAGCATTAGAAAAGGACTGCCGAATGACAGTCCTAAAATATTCTGCAGTGTGGTAAATTCCGGTTTATAAAGAAGCACCAAAATCGCTGATAAGAATTTGACCTGTAAGAGGTTTTGATTCGTCAGAAGCAAGGAATAAAAGTATGTTGGCTACATCTTCCGGACGACAAGGACTCACGCCCTGAAGATCATTATGTTTAGCCATTGCACCCATCATTCCCATATCCAATTCTTCAGGTTTCATACCTGCTGTCATAGGAGTAAGAATTGTTCCCGGGCATACGGCATTGCATCTGATAGCTTTATCTGCAAGCAGCAGCGCCGTATGTTTGGTGATTCCTATAACCGCTGCCTTTGAAGCGACATATGCCGCTCCTCCGCCTCCGTTAAATCCTGCTACTGAAGCCATATTTACAATTGAAGCACCGCTTGTCATATGCGCCAGCGCCGCACGAATGCACTGCATAGTTCCTCTCTGATTAATAGAAATAATCTTTTCGAAATCGCTGTCAAGATATTTATCTATGGCTTTAAGACCGGTATCAAGTACGCCTGCATTGTTAACTAAAATATCA
>CASDUB010000182.1 GCA_949283905.1 uncultured Lachnospiraceae bacterium
CTGAGCTGTCTGAATCCTTTCGCTACGCTCATTCCGAAATCACCATCGCCTGCATATGAATCAAGCTCGCAGAACGGAATCTCATTTTTGATAATGCATTCGCGCATCTTATCTACAATAAATACAATATTGTTTAATGTAACCTTGTCATCTTTGATAACGCCGTCAGCAATATCTTCTGCCTCTTTGTCTCCCGCTTTCTGTGCATTATCATCCGCGACAATATCGGAATAAACGGTCTCATCAACATGACCGCTTACTTTAAACGCCGGTGCATCACTCTCTTTATCAATGAGCTCTTTAAGAACATCGTTCATCTTCATGACTGTTACAGATGCTCCGAGCATATCGATACTTGTCATGTAATTTCCCACAAAAGACCTGTACACTTTGATGCCTTTATCATTTATTACTTTTCTCACTGCACGATTCAGAACATATAACTCCATTAGCGGAGTTGAACCGAATCCGTTTATGAGAAGCGTAATTTCATCACCGTCTTTTATATCGAGCTCTTTGAACAGCGCGTTTACCGTTCTTTCTGCCAATTCGTCAGCGCTTACAGCTTTCTCGCGCTGTATTCCCGGTTCTCCGTGAATTCCTACGCCGTATTCCATTTCATCTTCGCCAATCTGGAATGTAGGCGTTCCTTTTGCCGGAACTGTACATGAACTCAGGGCAAATCCTATGCTCTTTATATTCTTTACGGCAAGCTCAGCAACAGCTTTAACCTGCTCAAGAGATTGACCCATCTGCGCCGCTGCTCCTGCAACTTTATGGACAAGAACAGTGCCTGCTACTCCCCTGCGTCCTACCGTATAAAGACTATCCTGAACGGCTATGTCGTCGTCTACTTTTACATAATCGACAGTTATACCATCCTCTTCAGCAAGGTAAGCAGCATTTTTAAAGTTCATCATGTCGCCGCTGTAGTTTTTGATAATAAGCAGCGTGCCTTTATCAGACTTTGTAGCCCTTATCGCCTGATATACCTGTATCTGTGACGGTGAAGCAAATACATCTCCGCATACCGCCGCATCCAGCATACCTTTTCCGA
This sequence comes from uncultured Lachnospiraceae bacterium, assembly GCA_949283905.1. Taxonomy (GTDB): domain Bacteria; phylum Bacillota; class Clostridia; order Lachnospirales; family Lachnospiraceae; genus Alectryocaccobium. The sequence continues at coordinate 1,058 of CASDUB010000182.1, forward strand.
TATAGCCCGCGTGCGCCGGTTCATGTCCGCTTCCGCCGCCTGAAATAAGGCTAACTTTGTTCTGATCTATATTCTTTTTACTGATAAAACGGTATTTTCTGTTATATTCCAGCTCCGGACACGCAAGAGCGATTCCTTCGCACATCTCAGAAACGACCGTTTCAGGGCTGTTTATGATCTTCTTCACTTTTAACGTCCCCTCTCTTAAAATTTAAAGCATACCGTCTTTATACTGTTTTCCCAGCTCATCTGCTGCCTTAATTGCAGCTGCAACAGACTCAACGCTTACCGGGAACGGCATAGCGTATACAGACTCTTCAGGAATACATGCTTTTTCAGCTACCTGTATAAGCTCTTCTTCCGTAATAGAATCTACGCCGATATCAGCCAGACAAACCGGCAGTCCGAGACTTGCGCAGAAATCAAGAACTTCCATGATTTCTTCCATAGGTGCGTCTTCGAGTACAAGCTGAGCAATCGTTCCGAATGCAACTTTTTCTCCATGAAGATATTTATGAGTACCCTCAAGGATCGTTAATCCGTCATGAATAGCATGTGCTGCCGCAAGGCCTCCGCTCTCAAATCCGATTCCTGAAAGCAGGATGTTTGTCTCAATGATATTTTCCAGCGCCGGTGTTACACATTTCTTCTCACAGGCAATCTTTGCTTTAACGCCGTCAGCCAGCAGATTTTCATAGCAAAGCTGAGCAAGCGCAAACGCCGCTTTTGTGCCTTTAGCTTCTCCGCAAAGACCTTCTCTGAATCCGCAGGGAAGACCTGCATTTACTTTTGTGAAAGAACGTACATTGGCTCTTGCTTCAAAGAATGTTGAAAGAGCATCGCCCATTCCCGAAATAAGGAAACGTACAGGAGCCTGTGATATTACTGTTGTATCGATAAGAATAACGCTCGGGCTCTGTTTAAAATAAGCATAGTCGTCAAACGCGCCGTCCGGCGTATAAAGTACTGCTGAATGGCTTGTCGGAGCGTCTGTAGCTGCTATTGTAGGAACGATTATAAGTGCGTCTCCCTCCGCAACACATTTAGCGGTATCGATCGCCTTTCCGCCTCCTAATCCGATAGTGCAGTGACATCCTTTTTCTTTAGAAAGCGCCTGAAGTCTTGCAACCTCCTGTCTTGAACATTCTCCGACAAACCCTGTCTCAACAAAAGTTACTCCGAATTTTTCTGCCGTTGCATCAAGTTTGTCTTTAACACGTGCAGCGTCATCAGGATGTGCAATCAACAGTGCTGACGAGCCGTATGTTTTTACAAAATAACCTAAATTAAGTATCTCGTCCTCTCCCTGTACATACTTTGTAGGGCATATAAAAGCTTTTCTCATTTTTCCGCTCCTTTCATTTTTTCAAGCAACAAATTAACAGTATCATCAAATATTTTTTGCAAAGAAATAATCCGTGAAAATCAATGTAGTTATTATTGACAAATTTTTCACGATTTACTATGTGTATATAAACAATTTTAACAACACGTATTGAAATTACTATATAAATTACCTACATATAATTGTTATTTGTAATAGTAGTTTTTTGATATTTGTGATAAAATAGCAATATGTTGATACATTGATAGTATTTTCACGATGATCGGAGGCGTTATAATGGTAAATTCATACACACTCAGCCGCATACTTAACATCGACAAATGGCAGAAACTCCAGGACTCTCTTGCTCTTATAACAGGACTGGCGATCATAACAGTAGATTACAAAGGAGTACCGATAACAAAGCACAGTTCAAGGCGCACATTTTGCAGCTATATCAGAAACGATTCGACCCTGTGTAAGCTCTGTCAAAAATGCGATTCGAGAGGCGGACTTGAAGCAGTACGCAATGCCAGACCATATATTTACAAATGCCACTGCGGCATTGTCGATATCGCAATCCCTATAATCGTAGATAATCAATACGTAGGAGCAATAATGGCCGGTGAAGTAAAACTCCGGGATACCGATATCGATGAAAACCTTGAAAACATTCATTCTCAGGATTCTTTCGAAAAACTCATACGATCTCCGGAAATGAAGATTGCATACGAAAATATACCTCTGATATCTTTTCACAAACTAAAGCTGTCCGTGCAGATGCTGTTCGAATTGTGCAATTACCTTGTAGAAGAAGCAATGAACAAAAACCTGATCCTCGATATGTACGAAAAGGTTTCAGGCAACGACAACATGTTTAATTCAGACTTTATACCTTCCGAGTCTCTCAAAAAGCTTCGTCATGAATTAGGCAACGCGCTTACAAGCGCATATGTAAAATCGTCCGCAGCCGAAGCCGTTCAATGCACAAACAAAACGCTTCAGCCGGCATTTGATTATCTGTATGAGCACAGAAATGTAATGCTCTCTCAAAAAGATGCAGCAGACCTTTGTCATATAAGCACAGGCCATTTCAGCCGCCTGTTCCTCAAAGAAGCAAAAGAAAACTATTCCGTATTTTATATGCGTCTCAAAGTGGAATGGGCGAAGAATCTGCTGTTAAAAACAGATCTGCCTGTTTCTCAGATAAGCGAAGAACTCGGTTTTAATGAGCCCAGTTATTTCACAAAAGTATTCCATAAATACGTCGGCTCAACGCCGGCATATTTTAGAAAAGCAAAACGAAGTGATTAAAAAACACCCGCCCTGCCGAAAACGGCAAGACGGGTATTTTTTATTACTAAGGAGTAATTAATTTCAGATGAATGTAGTACATGTATTTGTTATAGCAAATAATCCTACCAGGATAGCATTGCATATTCCTGCGATATACGGATTAGCAGTTCTCTTATAGATAAATCTGCTCATCAGTGTTGCAGCAGCTATGATAATGATCATAGGGAACAGCTGAAGGATAAACATCGGATAGTTCGGTGAATCGAATCCTGCCTGTGCCCACATCATATGTTTAGCATTGAAATATGTAACATACTGGATAAGAGGAATTATCCAAGCCGGTCCTGCTGTAAGAATCGCACATATGATTCCATTGGCTTTGCCGCCGATATTATTGTAGTTGAAGCAGTTTGCAGCTACCGAAATAGCGATATAGTATACCAGGAACAGGAATACATAAGGAAGATTAGAAAGTATCGGTGCTTCAAACGCTTTGAATGCGAGTGTCCAGATTCTGAAATCCGACATGAAGAAATAATCAACCACAAATACACATCCATAAGCTACTACTACCATAATAAGCGCCAGTAATATGCTTAATCCCACTTTTTTCATCGGCATTTTAATTCCGACTGCCTCAAGATCCATACCGTTCTTCTTGTGGTATACCTGATAACAAATCACCATAACAACTATCGCAAAAATTCCGCAGATAGTGCTCCAAAGTCCGGTGCTAATCGGCATTATCTGGCTTACCGGAAGTGAATTTCCCCATACCATGATCGGAAGGAATACTACCGAACCGAATATAAAGCATGCAATAAGGCTGATCCAGAACAGCGCTTTGCCTTTTTTGTCCGTTACTACTGCAGGTTTAACGATCTCTTTAACTTTAAGCTTTTCGAAAAGCGGCGTGTTCAGAAGAAGAACACCGAATGAAATTATAAACAGTCCAAAACCTACAAGTCCGACTGCATTAAAGCCTTCTTTAACCTGCCATACCTGATTATCTGAAGGTATCGGATTAGGTGCGCCGAATGCTTTTTCAAAGAAGTCAATCACATATGATTCAGAACGAGCCGAGAAATGTGACCAAGGATGTATAATCTCAGGGCGATAAATAACTCTGAATGTTTCTTCTCCGTCTACTTCTTCCGTATAATATGTGTAAGCTTCCCTTGTTTCACAATCTGCAGGATCTTTTCCGAAATTCAGGAATGACTGTGTTCCTTCGCCTTCCATCCAGTACGGAGAGCCTAACTGAGAACCGTCTTCTGTAGTAATTTTACCAAAGAATTCATCATATACGGCTGAGATAACGCCGACTTCTCTGCTTCCGTATACGTTTGCGTAGTTTCCTTCATCATCAGTATATGTAGGCTCGTTGCAGTGAATAAGAACTGCAGAAATAAGCTGTGTATCTGCCGCGTTATCAGTTGCAATTGCCGCGTTGCATGACCATGATCCCATCGAATGGCCTGTGATACCGATCTTCTCTGTATCTACAAACGGCATTCTGCTGACAGCAAGCACGCCCTGATATACTCCGTCAGGAGCCATAAGGTTAAATTTATCCGTAACTTCGGAATCACCGTGATCCGGCTGATCAATAGATAAAACAACATATCCTCTTCGAGCCAGTTCCACGTAGTTAGCGTCTGTCATTTCCTTATTGTTTAAGTATCCGTGACTTGTAACAATTGCAGGGGCAGGAGTTTCTGCCGTAGCATTTTCAGGAATAAACAGATATGCAGACATAGAGTAACCTGCGTCTGTTTCAATATTCAATTCTTTCATAGTAACTTTTCCGCCGTTTGTCTGCACTGCCGAAACAACTATTCCGCTCAAAAGCATCAAAACGATAGAAACGATTAATAATATTTTAACCTTTTTTTCTTTCATGCTTTTCCTCCCCATTAAAAGCAAAATTTTAATAGTTACTTTAAATACACTTTGCAAAAAATTTGATGCCGGAAATTTGTTTTGTTGCTTTTGTCGGGTATTTCCGGGTACCCCGTTTTCTTATAATGCAATTTTAACAATGCTACAAATAAATACCATATAAATTCAAAACATAAAACAGTTATTTTCTATGATATTTTTTTGATATTTACTACAAAATAGTAATTTAATGATATTTTTGGTTATTTTTTTAACAATTTTTCGTGATTAATCATAAATATTTAATATTTTTCAAAAAAAGCGGCGCACATCCATGCACCGCTTTAATTACTCTAAAATGTAATAGCATTATTTCTTTTAAGTTTTTCCTCATCGTCTGTTTCCTGATCGATGAGCATTGATAAAAATCTCTTTGCGCCGGTTCCCTGTTCCTTGTAAGCGTCAAACAGAGACTGTCTCGCTTCTTTTGAAAGGTGATCGGCGATACGTTCAAAATCAAGAAGTATATCAGTAAATACAGAGCCTTCTTTAACGGAACACTCGCCCGCGATAAGACGCGCCATGTGAGAATTTCTCGCTTTCTCACAATATTTAACTATTCTCTGTTCAAGCGAAATGATCTTAAACGCCCGCTTTGAATCGGGTTCATAGAAAATATTTTCGGAAAGTTTGAGAACACGCGCCGTAAGATTTACTATCTCGCGTATCTCCTGCTCTGCTTTCTCCGAGAAATTATTTCCTCCGTCCCAAAGTCTGTTGAGGGTTACGACCATATGATAAACATGATCGGTAATATTTTCATAATCCGCGATAACGTGGATAAGATACGAAAGTTCCACCGATTCTTTATTTGTGATGCTCTTTGTAGAAAGCAGTGCCAGATAGGCGTCTATCTCGTCCTGATACCAGTCTACAAGTTCCTCCGTTCGATGCACCCTCTTCGCAATACCCGGATCCCACGAATCAAGGAGCGTTATCGTATCCGCGTAAGAATCGTTTGTGGCTTTGATAGCCTCCCCTACTCGCTGACGCGCCTGAGCAAGAGCAAGTGAAGGCGTCGAAATAAAACGAACATCCAGAAGGGTTTCTTTTTGTTTTCCGCCGCCCCTGACAGTTAAGCGCGCAAATTTTTCGAAGAGTTTGTACATCGGAAGTTCAAAGGCCGACGTCAGAAGTTTATATCCGGTGTGACAGATGGCGATCGTTACCGGAGTCGCAAATACATCGTCGAACGGAAAATTGCCGGTACTCCGTAAAATTATATATACCGGCAGCCAGACTACCGCACCCGCCGTGTTAAGATAAAGATCCGTTCTGGCGACACGCCTTGCGTCAAGAGAAGTTCCCGCAGAAGCTATGAGAACCGGAACGACCTGTCCGATATTTATACCGAAAATTATCGGAATAACACTCGAAAATTGAATGCCGCCTGCCAACGCAAGAGCCTGAACAACTCCGACAGAAGCCGAAGAGCTCTGCATTATAGCAGCCATAGCCATACCGAAAATGAGTCCGAGGAACGGATTTGACAGTTTATCAAACAACTCCATAAATCCCGGAACCTCGCTGAGTCCCTTCATGGAAGAAGACATCATTGTCATACCGAACATCAGCATAGCGAAACCAAGCATTATCGCGCCGACATCTTTAGTTCTTTCTCTGTTAACAAATTTATAAAGTATTACGCCAAGGAAACAGAGAATAGCAGTAAACGAAGCCGGTTTAAGCAGTGTAAATAAAAGACCCGCTCCGTCTATACTGCTCATACTAATGAGCCACGCCGTAACCGTCGTTCCGAGATTTGCGCCTATTATAAGAGGCACCGCCTGAATAAGCGTCATCATTCCGGTATTTACAAAGCTCAGAACCATTACATTAGTTGCAGTGGATGATTGAATTACCATCGTTACGCCTAAGCCCACCAGAAAGCCTTTTAAAGGGTTTGAAGTAACTTTTGTCAAAAACACCTTCATCTGGCCGCCGGCACACTTTTTCAACGATTCACCCATGTAGGTCATGCCAAACAGAAAGAGTCCTATTCCGCCTATACACGACAAAATATCTGCTATGTCCATATTAAATTCCTCTCTTTGTCCTCATCGGACAGCTAAAATATCATACATAAACAATATAAATAACAGTCTTTTTTATGTCAAGATTTCTTTACACGCCTTATACAATTTCTTTGCAATTATAAATAAACAATAAACTGTTTTATGTTTAATGCAAAATATCGATAAATTAATTTCTTATGAGTTTTAATCCTTTTTCATCTTATATCACTCGCGATTTTTCGCCTAATTATTTGTATGTTATGCACAATTTCGAGGTTTATTTTTTGTAAATAATTTATGTTATTTCCGTTTCAATTCTCCATTTTATATGATATAATAGCCGTAAAGTTAAGAAATATTAAATATTGCTACCAAAGCGGAGGGTAAAAACTATGAAATTAAAAAACATTGACCAGCTTCATGAGTTCTTAGCAATCGTTGATAAATGCAAAGGTGATGTTTACCTCACATCTCAGTATGGTGATAAATACAACCTTAAATCAAAACTCAGCCAGTATATCGCAGTAGCTGCTCTTCTCGGAGATCACGGCGATGAACTTGAGCTTTGGTGTGATGATAAAGAAGATGAAGCAATACTGCTTGAATATATGTTAAAGAACAAAGATATCATCTGATCAATACGGTTAAAAATTTTAACGGCTGCCTGTCAAATCGGCAGCCGTTTTTCTGTTCAAAAATTTCAATTTTCATTTCTTATTCTTAATCCCGACTCATTTGTGAATTTTCAGATCAAAAAAAGTTCAAGTATAAACACGACCGCGCAGCATCCGAACGCCACTTTGTACATACTGACTCCGAGCCACGCAAGAACTATGCCGAATACAAGAGCAGCTATTCCTGATATTTGCGCCTGGGTCGCTTCAACGATAGCCGGAAATGTCATAACCGCCAGCGTCACATAGGGCACATAATACAAAAAAGATCTTAAGAATCTGTTTTCGATCTTTTTTCTGATAAGCGTCAGAGGAAGCACACGGATAATAAAAGTCGTTAAAGCCATGATAAAAATATAAATATAATTATTCATCCTCTTCCTCCCTGATCGGCTTAACAGCAGACGCGATACCTGCGATCACCACTGTAAGAATTATGATCTTGGTTCCTTCCGAGATCTGCGAAAACGCCGGAAGCCTCGAAACAAGATAACTGGCGATAAAGCTTATTATCACAAGCACGGCTATTACCTTATCTTTTCTGGCCGGCGGCACGATTATGGCTATAAACATGGCATAAAGCGAGACGCTCAGCGCGCTTACAACTCTGAAGGGAAGTACATTTCCCATTATTATCCCCAGCGCCGTCCCTATAGACCAGAGCGGAATAGACGACAAAAACATTCCATAGGAATGAACCGGCTGCAGATATCCTTCACGCGCTATCGAAACGCCGAATATCTCATCCGTAAGTCCGTATCCTACTCCTATTCTGTTTAGAAGACTTGTCTTTGGCGAGATCCTCTGACTCAGCGCAAACGACATCAGAAGGTATCTCGCATTGGCCACAAGTATCGTTAAAACCATTTCAAAATACGGAGCCTGAGCCGCTATAACAGTCCATCCTGCGTACTGTCCCGCCGAAGCAACCGTCGTAAGGCTGGCCAAAAAGCCCTGAAAAGGCGTTATTCCTATTTGTTTCGCGGCTATTCCGAGTGAAAAAGAAACAGCCAGATATCCGAGTCCGATCGGAAAACCGTCTCTTATTCCCTGCGCGAACAGCCGCATCTTATTTTCTTTACTGCTCATCCCTCTTCCCAGATAACCGCTTTTTTAGCCGAATGGTCAAGCGGATTCCTTTCACTATAGTCAAACAGATATGCTTTATTATCAAAAACCTCTATATGCGTCATCGAACGCAGCTGCTTCCAGTCATAATTTTTATACGATTTCAGATATTTCGGTTCTTCAGCTTCTTCTTTGTAAAACTCTCGTATCTTCGCGTCATATTCTTTTAACGACGGAGCCCACGCCGGTCTGTTCTTAAGATTCTCCCTGAGATAGATATCCGTCAATATGCTCTCTTTAAACTCTTCAGGATCAAGACCGATACTGCTTATAAACTCAAGAAGTATCTCATATCTTCTGATCCTGCTGTGAGAAACATCGAAATATCCCTTTTTATCATAAAATTCCGCAAGCTTTTCATACATCGAAAAACCATCTTCAAAATGCTCCTGAAGTTTTTCCATCGTATTTGCAAACTGGCCGCTGTTATAATGCACCTCAAAAACCTCTTCGACTTTTTTCAGCAATATAACATCATCATAGGAAAGCCATTTTGTTTTGAGCACCTCGTACGGCGGAGTTTTCTTATATCTGCATCCGTACTCATCAGCCGCAAAAGCCATAGGCGAACCGCCAAGCACCTTCAGAAATCCCAGCTGAAGCTGCGCCGGTCTTAATTCGTATACGCCGTTAAACGATCTCTTGAAGCTTTCGAGATCTTC
>CASDUB010000183.1 GCA_949283905.1 uncultured Lachnospiraceae bacterium
TCGAGAGTGCGAAGCACGAAGAAATCCGTGGAGGCATTAAATATGCACTGTTAGGATTTCGAGAGTGCGAAGCACGAAGAAATCCGTAGTATTATAAAAATACTACCTTGAGACTCTCTAAAACATGAGAAAGAGCCATTTTTCATGGAAAAATGAGCGATTTCACCATCACATATATAATACAGCTACGGAGGCTTGTTATGAAATCAGCAGTAATAGGCGTTGGAGGCGTAGGCGGCTATCTCGCATCGCTTCTTGCCAAAAACAATGACAACGTCACAGTCGTCGCAAGAGGAAAACGCGGCGAATCGATCCGCAAAAACGGACTTATAATGGACAGCGAACAATTCGGACATATAGTGACTCATCCTGATGTCGTTTCATCGTCTGCCGATCTTTCAGATCAGGATATTATCTTTATATGCGTTAAGAACTACTCTCTCGAAGAAGTATGCGGCGAATTAAAACATGTTATTTCACCGAAGACCATTATCGTTCCGATGATGAACGGTGTTGACCCGGGAGACAGAGTCCGCAAAATGCTTCCCGGGAACACGGTTATCGACAGCCTCATATATATAATATCTTTCAGCCGCGAAGATTATTCAATACGGCATGCGTGCAAATTCGGAATCATTCCCATAGGAATAGACAATCCGACAGAAGAGCAGAAAAAAGCTGTCGATCTTGTATACGACTATATGAAATCATCTGAAATAGACGTGCAGAAAGCCGAAGACATTAAATGCGAAATCTGGCGCAAATACGTGCTCAACGCTTCATATAATGTAGCAACGGCGCGTTTTAACACAACTATAGGGCCGCTTCGCGACGATCCGGAAAAAGCATACGAATTCGAGGAACTGACCCGCGAAGCGTACAATCTCGGTCTTGCCCTCGGAATCAAACTGAAACCGGAACATCTCGACTATATTTTCGACCGTTTTTACAATGTGTACGCAGACGACGACAGCAGTTCTCTGCAGCGCGATCTCGCCGCAGGCAAAAAAACAGAGATCGAGACATTCAGCGGATATATCGTAAAAACAGCTGAAAAACTCGGAGTCCCTGTACCCGTATCGAAAAAGTACTATGAAGCTCTTCTGAAAATGATCTGAATTCAATAAAAAAGACTGCCGATCAGGTTTAAAACATAAAGCTTTAATCCTGTACGGCAGTCCATTTTTTATTTACAATTTAAATTTAGTCTTTCTGTAGAAATATATCGACAGAACAGTTCCTGTTACCCATCCGAACGGCCATGCCATCCAGATTCCCATTGAGCCTAATACTGTTGCTGCTAATACGATTGCGAGTATTACTCTGATAGCAAGATCAGTAAAAGTTGCAATCGTAAACTGCATCATCTTTCCTGCTCCTCTTAATACTCCGTCTACGATCAGTTTAGCCGCAATCACAAAGTAAAACAGCGATAAAATTCTGAGATAAATGATAGCCGTGTTGAGCGCGTCATTTGACGGAGAGTTCAAGAAGAAATAAACGAGTCCTTTCGGGAACAACAGATAAACTGCGCATAGCGGTATACATATGATCCATACCATTTTGAGTCCCGCTTTTAGTCCTTCTTTTATCCTCTCGTACTTTCCGGCGCCGAGATTCTGCGACACATAATTTGATATACCGTTTCCCAATGTTGTCAGTGATGTAATTACAAGGTTATTAAGTTTAACTCCAGCCGAATAACCGGCGATTACGCCCGGTCCGAATCCGTTTATAACGCCCTGAATGATTATATTTCCTATTGAGATAAACACCTGCTGAAGCGTACTAGGAACAGCAATAACGGCAAACTGTCTCAAAAGATTTTTCGAAAAGATGCTGTATTTTCTTGCTGTTTTAAATTTTTTCAATCTTATAAATACTACCAGCACCGCAAGCACGCAGCTCACGCCCTGACATAAGAATGTCGCCCATGCCACTCCGGCAACTCCCATGTTCAGCTTAGTTACAAACAATATATCTACAACTACGTTTGATGTAGATGAGATTGCCAGGAAAATAAACGGCGTTCTCGAATCTCCCAGCGCCGAGAAAATTCCGGTAGCTACATTATAAAAGAAAACGAACGGCAGTCCGTATATATAAATATCAAGATAGAGTTTTGAATCCGCAAACAGATCGGCCGGTGTGTTTATCAGGTTCAAAAACAGTTCAGCTCCGAAAATTCCCACCAGCATAAGTATCAGGCATACCGCCAGACTTGCTATCATCGAAGTTGACACAGCCGATTTCATTGACGAATAATCCTTTGCCCCGAAATATCTCGATGTTATTATCGAACATCCTATATTACATCCGAATGCAAATGCAATAAATATCAAAGTTATCTCATAACTGTTTCCGACGGCTGCCAACGCATTTTCACCGATAAATTTTCCCGCAACCCAGGAATCGGCAATATTATACATCTGCTGAAACAGTATGCTTCCAAAAAGCGGAAGACAGAACATCCACAATACCTTACTCGGATTTCCTACCGTTAGATCCTTATTCACGTTATTCTCCTTTTTAAGCTTTTTTCCAACAACACATAATAAGGCTCTTTTAAGTATTTTTCAACTTCAAATTTGTATTTTTTATACAAATGCGAAAAGCTGACGCGGATGCGCCAGCTTTAAGTTCAAACAGTGTTTATATTATTTTTTAAGTGAAATTGCTTTTTTAGCTTTCTCAGCCATAACTTCTGCCGTAAGTCCGTAAGCAGCAAGAACATCAAGGGCTTTACCGCTGCGTCCGAACTCATCTTCTACACCATGTCTTACAACAGGTACAGGACAGTTCTCTGCGCAATATGAAGCAACAGCTTCACCGAGACCGCCGATGATATTGTGCTCTTCAGATGTTACGATTGCGCCTGTTTCAGCAGCAGCTTTTGCGATGATATCGCCATCGATAGGTTTGATTGTATGCATGTTGATAACTCTTGCGGAGATGCCTTCTTTAGCAAGGATATCAGCTGCCTTTAACGCCTCCTGAACCATAAGTCCGTTTGCGATAAGAGTTACATCCGAACCGTCTTTAAGCTGAACGCCTTTTCCGATTTCGAATTTGTATCCTTCAACAGAATCTGTAACTGTCTCAACAGCAAGACGTCCGAGTCTCATATAAGCAGGACCGTCATAATTGATAAGAGCTTCAGTAGCCATTCTCATTTCATGTCCGTCGCACGGATTGAGAACAACCATACCCGGGATAGCGCGCATAAGAGCGAAATCCTCGATACACTGATGTGTAGCTCCGTCTTCACCTACCGAAAGTCCGCCGTGTGAACCGATGACTTTAACATTGATGTGCGGATAGCAGATTGAGTTTCTTACCTGCTCCCATGATCTTCCTGAA
>CASDUB010000184.1 GCA_949283905.1 uncultured Lachnospiraceae bacterium
AAGAACTTCGCTGATATCACCGTCGCCTCCAAGGTAACGATCAACAGAAATTGCTGCATCGCGTCCTGACGCGATTGCCTGAATTACCGATTTTGTTCCGTAAACAGCGTCTCCTGCTGCAAATATTCCTTCTTTATCTGTCATAAGCAGATCATCAGACACAACGATACTGTTTCCTCTTCCGAGCATAAGACCGAAGTTCTCTGTTATATCAGGCCTCTGTCCCGTTGCGAAAATAACGGTATCGGCGTCTATATGATGCTCAGAGCCTTCTTCTTTTTTGATGATAGCTCTTTTATTTTCATCAAATGTAAATGACAGAACATTCATAAAATCAACGCCTGTTACTTTTTCATCGCCTGTTATCGCCTCGAATGTTCTTGCAGGGTAGATCTTAATTCCTTCTTCCTGTGCTTCCAGTATCTCTTCTTCCGAAGCAGTCATATGTTCTCTGTCTTCAAGACATGCAAGATGAACCTCTTTCGCTCCGAGGCGTACCGCTGTTCTGGCACAGTCAAAAGCTACGTTTCCTCCTCCGAGGATCACAACTTTTTCTCCCATTCCCGTTTCTTTTCCAAGACTTGCATTTCTCAGGAAGTCTATATTCAGCAATACCTGAGGAAGATCGGATCCCGGAATCGGAAGTCTCACTCCTGCGTGCGCTCCTATCGCAACAACAACCGCATCATAGTCTTTTTTAAGTTCAACAATATTTTCAACTTTTGTATTTACTTCTGTTTTAACGCCTGTCTTCTCGATCCAGGAATACTCAGCCGCAACACATTCTCTCGGAAGTCTGTATGATGGAATACCGTAAGAAAGCATTCCGCCAACTGTCGGAAGTGCTTCTTTAAGAGTAACATCGTGTCCCTGTTTTCTTAAATAATATGCCGCTGTCATTCCTGCAGGTCCTCCGCCGACAACGCATACTTTTTTGCCGGTATCAGGAAGCTGTTTTCCTTTATTCTGCCAGTATTTTCCTGTGTCATGAGTCGCTGCAAATCTCTTGATCTCTTTTATAGACATCGCTTCATTTACATCGCCGCGCTTGCAGTTAAGTTCGCACACATGATTGCAGATTCTTCCCAAAGTCTCAGGGAACGGTACTTTCTCACGTATAACTGCTGCCGCTTCATCATATTTTCCTTCTTTTACAAAACGGATATAACGCGGCACATCCGTATGAGCAGGGCAAGCGGCTCTGCACGGTATTATCACGTCTTCTCTCGGCTTATTTTCCGTATTGTTCATGAGCAAACGGTCTCTTATAGTACCGGTCGGGCAAACTTCCGCACACGCCTGGCAAAATCTGCAGTTTTCATCTTTAAGAAGTTTTCCGTGAAGCGTTCCGATGTAGAACTCTTTTCCTTCTTTTTTATAATCCAGAATTCCGACTCCTCTTAAATCCTTACATGCCCTTACGCATCTTCCGCAAAGGATACATCTGTTCATATCATGATCTATAAGAGGATTAGCCTTATTTTCCGCAAATCCGCGGGAATAATGCTTCATGTCTGCACTCGCTCCGCCTATATACTGAATCAGAGTCTGAAGTTCGCAGTTTCCGTATTTCGGACATGTTGAACAGTCTTCAGGATGTCCTGCCAGCAAAAGGTCAAGCGCAAGCGCTCTGTGCTCTTTTAATTTTTCACTCTTTGTTGTTATCACCATTCCGTCTTTAGGCATTAACATGCAGGCCGGTGTCATTCCTTCTTCCCCGACAACCTCAACCATACACATTCTGCACGAACCATTCTCCGGAAGATTCGGATGATGACATAAATGCGGAATATATATTCCGTTCTGAAGCGCCACTTCAAGAACGCATTTGCTTCCGTCTGTTTCTATTTTTTTTCCATCAATTATAATTAATCCCATGCTAACTCCTCCCTGCCTAATGCATAGGCTGAAGCGCTCTTTCCTGCTATCCTTCCGGAATTAACGGCAAATCCCATTGAATTTCCCGGAAGAAGGAACATATAACTGTCATCGTAAATATTGCAGGCGTCTGCTCCTGCGGCATACAATCCCTGAATAGGCATGAAATCAGGTCCGCATACCTCACAGTTTTCATTTATTCTGATTCCGCCGACAGTGCCGTATCCGCCCGGATGAACAGCCGCTGCATAGAACGGCGGTTTAAATATCGGTCTTAAATATTTAGGATCTTTAAAGAATTCCTTATCCGTACTTTCACAGAAATAATTATAGTCATCAACAGTTTCTTTTAATCTGACCGGATCTATTCCTGCTTTTACGGCAAGCTCTTCAATTGTATCCGCCTTGAAGAAATTCTTTGAACCGTGTTTTTCCGCCAACTCATATCCGGCATAGAAATCCGAAACATCAGGATTCGTTCTTACAAGACTGATGACATCTACGCCGTTCTTTATATAGTGTCTTACAATCGATGTATCGACAATACTGAAGCACACCTTATCTTTTTGATGATTAGCCACATTGCATAAAAACGTGCTGTTCTGCATGTGATCTTCATTCATCACACGTTTTCCGAGTTTGTTTACAAGAAGATTAGGCTGAGCCATTATGTTTGAAACGCCGAATGTGCACTCCTCATCGCCGCCTATTCCGGCAGCTCCTTCTATTCTTACAGGGAGTCTGTCAGCTCCTGCTTCCCACGCCATACGAAGGCCGTCTCCCACAAGTCCCGGAATGGCAAAGTTAAATACATCTTTTCCGAACTCAAGACCTACATATTCTTTGATAAACTCTTTTGAACCGCCGGCGCCGCCTGTGCATATAACAGCCGCTTTACAATCCACTCTGAATTCTTCGCCTGCTGAATTTGTTCCCGTTACTCCGACAACTTTTCCGTCCTCTTTTATTATTTTTGAGCCCGCATGCTCAAGCAGCACTTTCACGCCCATATCCAGTGCACTATTATAAAGAGCTCTGTTCATAAATGAAGCCGCTCTTGGTCCGATTCCTTTGTCAGTCTTTACTATATGCCATGTTGCCTCTGATTTTGGAAAATATTTATAAGCCCCTTCGAATTCAACGCCCAGATCTTCAAGCCATTCAATCGTCTGCGCCGATTGGCCGAAATACCTTTTTATAAGTCTGGCGTCAACGTTGTAGTGCGTATACTCCATGAACATATTGAATGCTTTTTCCACCGAAATATCATCCATATTTGCTCTCTGATATTTTGTTCCGATGCCAAGAGGCCCCATTCCCATGTTCGCCGCACCGCCTATCGCAGCAGCTTTTTCCAAAACAATTACAGACGCGCCGTTCTGCGCCGCCTGTACCGCAGCTGCAAGTCCTGAAGGTCCTGCAGCAATAACCGTAATATCTGCCGAATATCTCTTCACAATTACACCTGTCCTTTCTTTTATTTCAACACTTTTATCAAAGTATAACATGCATTAAACTCTATTTCCATAATTATTTTTATACTTTTACATAATTCTTTTATAAAAGTGTAGACATATGCATTTTTTTGTAGTAGTATATAGTCAACTTAATTTACAGGAGGAAATAAAATGAAACCAGCATACAGCCATTTATTTCAGATTGGCATTATTGTTAGAAATGTAGATGACGCCGTTAAATATTGGGAAGAAAAACTCGGAATGGGTCCATGGGAGATATCTCCGATGAACGCTCCTGATCTTCAGATCGACGGAAAACCATTAAACGGCGAGACATGTTCAAAGATGGCTTTCTTAAAAGCATTCGGAATGGAAATCGAACTTATCGAGCCTGTTGCTGACACTCCGTATAAGAGATGGTTAGACGAGCACGGCCCCGGAATCCACCATATCGCCGTTAAAGCAACTACTCCATACGACGAACTTCTTGACGAGTACAAAGCTGAAACAGGAAAAGAGCCATGGATCCGCGGACAGGCTATGAAAGGTGTTATCCCTGTTCTTCCGCCTGATGCATTTGCAATGGACTTCTCATATCTTGATTTAAGAGAGCAGGCAGGAATCATCGTAGAAGTATACAAAAACCTTGCTCCGGGCAAAGAAGGTCATGATTATGATCCTAAAAACCCGACACCTATTTATGACTAA
>CASDUB010000185.1 GCA_949283905.1 uncultured Lachnospiraceae bacterium
GTATCGAACAGACTTCAGCGGGTATCGGATTTTCAAGGGATACGCTGATGACATATTTGCCCTTGTCATTTCTTCTTACAACGCCTGACATGCACATGATGGCAGCCAGCTCCGCTATCCTGCAGTGTCTCGGATTATCGATCACTTTTCCGAGCTCGTTTTTCAACTCTGATGAAAATGACATCTTTTCACCTCATCCTTCATCAAAGTTTCCGAGGAACTTAACTTCCGGTACGAGTTTTACTCCCGATGTTTCCTCAACTTTCTTCATTACATGTCTGTAAACATCCATTACCTGTTTTGCAGTGGCATCCGCTCTGTTGATGATAAATCCCGCGTGCTTTTCAGACACCTGAGCTCCTCCGACCGAAAATCCTTTTAGTCCCGCGTCTTCTATGAGTTTTCCTGCAAAATATCCTTCAGGTCTTTTAAATGAGCTTCCCGCGCTCGGAAATTCAAGAGGCTGTTTATCTTTTCTCATTTCACGAAGCTCATTCATCTTTTTTTCTATGGAAGCTCTGCTTCCCTTTTTCAGATTAAACACCGCTCCTGTGATGATCCAGTCATTTTTCTCAAATACACTTGTTCTGTATCCGAGTTCAAGCTTCTCGGCCGGAACCTTTACTTCTCCTATTCCGGGAATGCATACAAGCGCTCCTTCGATAACATCCTTTATCTCGGAACCGTATGCTCCTGCGTTCATAACGACTGCGCCTCCGACAGTTCCCGGGATTCCCGAAGCAAATTCAAAGCCTTCGAGCGATTCGGCTGCCGCTGCCGACGCAACCTTTGAAAGCAGACATCCGGCGCCTGCGTATATCACATCGCCCTCTATCCTTAATTCATTAAAATGCTTTCTTATCTGTATGATTATTCCTTCATATCCCGTGTCTGACACAAGAAGGTTCGTTCCGTTTCCTAAAACAAAATACTCCTGATTATTTTCATTGCAAAATTCAACTACTTTTGTAAGCTGAGTTCCGTCGGCCGGCGTTACAAAATATTTTGCCGGACCTCCGATCTTAAAGCTTGTGTGATCTTTCATTATCTCGTCGCACAAAACATTTTGTTTACCGCAGATCTCGCATAATCTTTCGTAAATCTTTTCCATTGTTTCCTCCTGTGTCGGCTGCATATTACGCTTCCCAAGCGCGAATCCTGTATTTCGCCCCTATTTTTTCACAAATAGACCGGCACTCATTTTCTTCTTCTTTCGTGATTGTCGTATCGACGGTTGTCAATACCACGTTTGGTACGTATTTTACTGCTCTCTTCGCAAAATCAAGCATCGCTTCAAACGATCTTTCTCCGAATACGGGACGTACTATTTTATTGTATTCCTCGGCGTTCGGCGTATTCAGGCTTATTGAGATCGTATCAACGATTCCTTCAAGCTCAGGAGTTATATCTCTGTTATTTATCAGATTTCCGAGTCCGTTCGTATTTATCCTGATCGGCTTATTAAACTTTTCTTTTACATATGAAGCGACTTTCTTTAAAACCTCAAAAGCTTCCGTAGGTTCTCCAAATCCGCAAAATACAAGTTCTTTGTATTTGCTCATATCAAATTTTTCCAGTTCGCTGACAGCCTCTTCGTATGCAGGCTCGTGCTCAAGCCACAGAGGATCTGAATCTTCCATATGGTCCCTGTTCTGTCTTAAACAGAAGGTACAGCTGCATGGGCATTTATTTGTCAGATTTACATATAAATTATCATGTACTTCATAAAATATCGTCATTGCCTTATTCATATCCGTATTCCTCCATCACTTCAGCTTATATAAAACTTCTTCAAAGCATACTCCATCTGTGAGCGGAAGGTCAAGCTCTATCGATCTTTCGATACATTTTTTTATAAATATAGACGCTTTTCTGACAGAATCATAAAACGGAACTCCGTTTACGGCATCCGCAGCGATTATCGCCGCAAAAATATCTCCCGTTCCCGATCTTTGCGTTCCGACTTTATGAACTTTTCTTATCTTTCCTTCTTTTCCTCTTTCATAACAGAAATTTACGATGAAATCGCCCTGAACTATGCCTGTTATTACAACCTTTTCAGGTCCCATATCGCTTAATTTACGCGCGAGATTATATATGTCCTTATTTCTTCTTTTTATATCATACGGCTCGTCAGCAAGAATGCATGCTTCCGTCAGGTTAGGAGTCAGGATATCCGCGTAAGAAACAAGCTTTTTCATTTCATGACACATTTCTTCCGTATAAGTAGGATAAGCCTTTCCGTAATCTCCCATAACGGGATCAACAACTATGATCGTATCGTCTTTTCCGAAGTACCTGAAGAACTCAGTCACTATCCTGATTTGTTCCTTTGAACCCAAAAATCCCGATGATATCGCCGAAAATTTCAGATCGAGCTTTTTCCACTCATCGATATATCTTTCCATTTTGTCGGTATAATCTTCAAAGAAAAAACTTTTGAATCCCGTATGATTTGAAAAAATCGACGTCGGCACAGGACAGCACTGAATCTTTAACGCCGATATAATCGGAAGCGCGACAGCTATCGAACATCTTCCGAATCCCGAAAAATCATTTATTACGGCAATCTTTTTTTGATTGTTATGATTATTTTCATTCATTATTATATGTTATATCCTTTTAAGCAATTTTGAAAAGCCCGCTTTTTCAAGAGCCGTGCACAAAACGTAGAACAGAACTATTCCGATGACTCCTTCTATCGCAAGACCCGGTATCTGAAGTGCGCCTGTATATATGCTTCCGTACATTATGCTTCCTGAGACAAAGTATCCTGCTATCATTATCAATATTCCCAGAACAGCTCCGATAAATGTCTTTACCGTATATACTTTATGCGAACTGTTCATTTTATATGAAACGATTCCTATAACAAGACCCATAATACCCTTTATGAGCAGTGTAGGCAAGCTCCAATATGCATATCCCGTGATAATATCCGCCAGCATCGATCCGAATCCTCCGGCTGCATAGCCTACTCCCGGTCCGAACAAAAACGCCGTTGTGAGGATCATGGTATTCCCCAGATGCATATACCCTAAAGGTATAGGTATCTGAAACACTGCAGTGCTTATAAAGACAAGCGCTATCGCCAATGCGTAAATTGCGATCTTTTTTGAAACGCTGATATTTTTCATAAAACCTCACACTCCTTACTTTTACTCTTATCCTCACCAC
>CASDUB010000186.1 GCA_949283905.1 uncultured Lachnospiraceae bacterium
AGAGCAGGAAAAGGAATGCGCTGCTATAAGCTCAATGAGAAAACAGGAAAACTGATAGGATTTAAGGCTGTTATTCTCGAAAATGAGCTTCTTCTCATAACTGATCAGGGAATTATAATGCGTATGAAGTGCGAAAATATTTCTGTTCAGAGCAGAAATACATCGGGCGTTAAGCTTATGAACTTAAACGAAGGAGTTCATGTCGCAAGTATTGCTAAAGTTCGTGACGCAGATACCGATGATGAAAGTGAAGAAACAGGCGTAACTGATGACAGTGTTGAAGAAGATGAACAGAACGGTTCACAGGAGAACGCATGAGAAATATTAATGTAAAAGAATTGACATCAAATATAAAAGAGATGTGCATCGAGGCAAATTATAATCTTTCCTGCGACATGGCTCAAAAAATAAATGAGGCCATGAAAGTTGAAGAGTCTGAATTAGGAAAAAAAATTCTCAATCAGCTTCTTGAAAATCTTGAAGTAGCGAAAGAAGATAATGTCCCGATCTGTCAGGATACCGGAATGGCGGTTATCTTTTTGGAAGTAGGCCAGGATGTTCACTTCGAAGGCGGAAATTATGAAGACGCCATAAATGAAGGAGTAAGACAGGGCTATAAAGAAGGATATTTAAGAAAATCCGTGGTTTCAGATCCCATCCTTCGTGTAAATACAAAAGACAATACTCCTGCCATCATCCATACAAAGATCGTTCCCGGCGACAAAGTAAAGATAACTGTAGCTCCGAAGGGATTCGGAAGCGAAAACTGCAGTCAGATTTATATGCTTAAACCGGCTCAGGGAGCTGAAGGTGTAAAAGATGCCGTAGTAAAGACGATCAAAGACGCAGGTCCTAACGCATGTCCTCCGATGGTAATCGGAGTCGGAATAGGAGGAAATTTTGAACAGGCTGCCATCCTTGCAAAACAGGCTCTTACGAGAGAGGTCGGAAAACATTCGGATCTTCCTCATATCAGAGAAATGGAAATAGAGCTGCTTGATCGTATAAATAAACTCGGAATAGGACCGGGCGGTCTCGGTGGAAAGATCACGGCTCTTGCGGTAAATATCAATACATACGCAACACATATTGCAGGGCTTCCTACAGCCGTAAATATCAGTTGCCATGTGAACAGACACGTAACAAGGGAGATTTAAATGGACAGATATATCGAATTACCAATAAAAGATGAAGATATCGAGCAGCTTCATGTTGGAGATTACTGTTATTTAAACGGAGTTGTTTATACAGCAAGAGATGCTGCTCACAAGAGAATGTATGAAGCGCTCGAAAACAATGAGGAACTTCCTATAGACATCAGCGGTCAGATCATATATTATATGGGACCTTCACCTGCAAGAGAGGGAAGAGTTATAGGTTCAGCAGGACCTACAACGGCGACGCGCATGGACAAATACGCCCCAAGGCTTCTTGATCTCGGTCAGAAGGGAATGATCGGAAAAGGAAAAAGATCTCAGGAAGTAATAGATGCGATCGTCAGAAATAAAGCCGTATACTTTGCGGCTGTAGGCGGAGCGGGAGCGCTCCTTTCAAGATGTATTGTTTCAAGTGAAGTGGTAGCTTACGATGATCTCGGAACAGAGGCTATCAGAAAACTTGAAGTAAAAGATTTTCCTGTTATCGTAGTAGCCGACTGCCACGGAAACAAGATATATTGATAAATAATGTAGGTAAAAGGGGCTGACGCACACCAATATACAAAGTTTATGGCATAAGATATAATATATAATATAAGTGACATATAGTTAAATTATTTGATTATAGAGAAAGTGGTGAGATAGTATGCCGACTCGAATTTCAGATATAATGGAAGATTTTGCAAGGAATGTAAGAAAAATATTAGGAAAGTCACTTGACAGTATTATTGTGTATGGCTCTTACGCAAGAGGAGATTATTCTGAATTTTCAGATATTGACGTAATGATACTGGTCTCATTTGAAAATGAGGAAATTAATAAAATTTCTGATAAAATCAGTGATCTTGCTTTTGATTTTATGATGAACTATGGCGTGGATATATCTCCGGTAATAGTTAATATAGATCATTTTAACTATTGGGTAGATAATCTGCCATATTATCGTAATGTCAGAGATGAGGGGGTAAAGCTAAGTGCATGACATTGAGAAAGATTTAGAATTATCAAAATATAGATTTTGCCTTGCGGAGGAAACTTACAATAGTGCAAAAATGTGTTTTGACAATGGATTTTACAGAGATTGTATTAAT
>CASDUB010000187.1 GCA_949283905.1 uncultured Lachnospiraceae bacterium
GAGCAATATGAAATATATATATGGTGTTGATATCGGGGGAACGACTGTTAAGATAGGACTTTTTACTGAGGAAGGAACCCTTATTTATGATTTTGAGATAAAGACGCGTACGGAAAATAATGGGGAAAATATACTGTCTGATATAGCTGAGGCGATCTTTTTCAAAATGTGGAAAGAAGACGCAGATAAGAATGATATTATAGGCGTCGGACTTACAGCGCCGGGACCGGTGCTTAAAGACGGAACAATAAACGGAGCAGTCAATCTTGGATGGGGTACTTTCAATCTTTCAGAAAGATTTTCGGAGATTACAGGATTTAAGACTGTATCCGGAAATGATGCGAATGTTGCCGCGCTTGGAGAAATGTGGAAAGGCGGCGGAATGGGTTATTCCGACATTATGATGGTCACATTCGGAACCGGCGTTGGCGGCGGACTTATCTTAAACGGAAAAATCCATACCGGAGCACATGGAGCGGCCGCAGAAATAGGACATATTCCTTTTGCAGAACCCGAAGACGAGCCTGAAACATGCGGATGCGGCAAGAGAGGATGCCTTGAGCAGTATGCAAGCGCGAACGGAGCAGTGCGCGTTGCGAAGAGATATCTTAATGAACATCCTGATGAAGAATGCGGATTAAGAAATATTCCGGAATTTACGTCAAAGGATATATTTGATCTTGTAAAAGCAGGAGATGTAACTGCATGTAAAATAGCTGAAGAAGTATATCGGATTATAGGCCGTGCAATGGCAATGATATCGGCAGTAACTGACGTTGAAGCGTTTGTCTTTGGCGGAGGAATGGCAAAAGCGGGACAGATCCTTATTGACGGAGCTAAAAAATATTATCTTAAATACGCATTTCCGGCTTCACGAAATACTGATTTTTGTCTTGCTACTCTCGGCAATAAGGCGGGAATTTACGGAGCAGCAAAGCTTGTTATAGATTCAAACAACTCAGATAAATGATTAATTCATAAAAAAGGGTTTCGATTTATAAAATCGGAACTCTTTTTTTGTGCATTTCAACTGATATATGCGTTTTAAAATCATAAGTTTTATACAGTATCAACTAAAAATTGAGGGCGGCCGCAAAAATCTGTTTATTCCGTACGAAAAATCGTTTTGTTAAGATAGAGATAACAAAAAGAATAATATTTCGGACGGAGAAATATTGATAATGAGAAGGGAGGATATTTATGGGTATCAAAAAAATTGACGGAAAAGCCGCCATTAAATGGCTGGTCATCCTTGTGCTTGCATTGGTATGCGCTTTAATACCTACGTCGGATCTTTATACAGTTGAAATGAAGATATTCCTCGTTATTACGGTAGTTGCGATTCTGATGCTGGCGTTCGGATTGTTTGATAATCCGCTCGTACCGTCGCTTGTTATGATCGTAGGATTTACACAGCTTACGGATCTAAATACAGCGGCAGGAGGATTCGGAAAAGACGCGCCGTGGATCTGCATCTCGGTTATGCTTCTTATTTCGGTAATGAATAAGACGAATCTCCTGAAAAGACTGAGTTACGGATTGAGTATTATATGCGGAGGAACTTACTTCGGCATATGTCTCGGCTTTTATATCATCGGTCTTATATGTACATTCTTTGGAAACAATATGTGTCTTGCGCTCTGTGCTCTTGCCTGCGGTATGATAAAAGCTCTCGATCTTGAAGATTCAAGAGCGTCTGCCGGAATCATGTTCGCGGCATTTAACGGAATCACAGAGGGCGCTGTTCTTGTAATGGATCCCGTATTCCCGACATTCCAGATGGGTATGGCGGCAGAGGTTGTAGAAGGCGTTGACACTACTTTCGGATACGGAACATATTTTGTGAACAATATAGCATGGATTCCGTTCTTTGTTATTTTCTTTATCATCAGTGTTCTTATGTTTAAACCGAAAAAAGATGAAGTTACAAAACTTTCAGGAGGAAAAGCTTTCTTCAAAGAAGAAAAAGCAAAACTCGGACCGATGTCCGGAGATGAAAAGAAGATTACAACGATCCTTATCGTTCTTCTTATTTACCTTATCACTAACAACTGGCACGGATTAGGATTCCTTCCGGGATTCCTCGTTGCCGTAATAGTATGCTTTATCCCAGGAATTAAAGTTGCCGACAGAACAGATGTTAAAAATGTAAACTTCGCGTTCCCGATCTTCATGGTAGCATGTATCGGTATCGGTTCGGTTGCAACTGCTGTAGGATTTCCGGAAATGCTTTCAAGTGTTATGCAGCCTGTCCTCTCAGGAATGAGCAAAGTAGGATTCCTTGTAATGGTTTATATAATCATCTGGGTACTCAACATATTCATGACTCCTATGGCTCTTTACGCATCGATGGTTGCTCCGCTCTGCGTAATCGGTATATCGATCGGATTTACATCGGTATGGCCTATAGTTATGACTGTAGTTTTCGGAGCTATGAACCTGTTCCTGCCTCACGAAAACAACTCGGCTCTTTATATGTACGGACTCGGCGTGACAAAGATGAAAGATTTCGTTAAACTGTTTATGGTGAAATCTATTCTTACATTCGGATGGCTGTTTGTTATGATCGCATCCTGGAGCGCTATGGGACTCATGTAACGAGAATGTATAATATTGGGGACTTTTGACTTTGTAATATCAGGTATTAATAATGGGGTGATGGTATGAATTTTGATAATTACGATCCTAAAAATCTTCCGCCGTTAAGGCCTGAAGATGAGAAAAAGCCATTGGCTTACATATATTATCAGGGAAGACATGAACTTACGGATCAGGATCAGATAGACGCTATAAAACCTGATAACGCGCTTGCACCGGAAGATATATGTTCGCTTGAAGAAATCTGCAGGATGCTGCTCGATCCGACAGAGTGCCGCAAGGGACCTAAGATGGGATACGGATTGACGCCCGAAGGATACGGATATGCGTGCATTAATACAGACATGCCGGGCCTTACAATGGAAGTTCGCGATTTTCATATGAAATGGGTCGGCGAAGATCCGGGATTCCATTATAAATTGTGGTATCCGGGCGCTCACATAATTCATTATGACAAAATGGCGATTGAAGACTGCGGATGGGGCATGATGGATCTGCTTCAGGGCGGACGTCCCCCGATGTCGGACGTCGGACTTCCGGAAAACTACAGCGAGATAAATCCTTATATATGCCGTGTGATGGGAAGAAACGCACGCGGAAGACTTGAAACTGAAGAGTTTGATCTTAAATCGGGATATTCGGGAGTTCTTCACTGCGTAATGGACGGAGGACTTCATCAGTGGTCATTCGGATTTATGGGCGCGCATTATAAAAACGGAAAGCTTGTCGACATGAGAAACGATTACGAAAAAGAACATCCCGAATGGATGCTCTACATGGCCCGTCAGATGACGTCTCATTTTCTTCATGAAAATAAGCAGCTTTCGTATCTTATGCAAATGCTTTATCCGAAGTACGGCGGAAAGATAGAACCTTATAAACTTCCGAACGTACCGAAATGGTTTGCTCCTCACGTAGAAGAGGAGTATGTATAAAAATGATTTCGCAACTGTAAACACATATTCTTGTATTGCTTGCCTGGGAGAAATTCCCGGGCAAGTGATCTATAGGAGGAAAATTATGTCAATACAGCCTTATATGGAAAAATATCCGAACCTGTTTTCACCATTAAAAGTTGGGAAAAAAGGCGATATATATAAAAACAGACTTTTTGTTGCTCCTATGCACGGACCTTCTATGGTAGACTGCAACAATATCCTCAATGAATACGGCATCGAATATTATGCGTCAAGGGCAGAGGGAGGATTCGGATGCGTAAACTTAGGTGAAGCAAAAATGGATAATCTCAACAGTGTTGCCCATGATGCTCACTTTGATCTTACAAAAGAAGCTCA
Organism: uncultured Lachnospiraceae bacterium; assembly: GCA_949283905.1. Lineage (GTDB taxonomy): Bacteria > Bacillota > Clostridia > Lachnospirales > Lachnospiraceae > Alectryocaccobium. The sequence goes on from CASDUB010000187.1 coordinate 3,894, forward strand.
GCTTCAGGCAACGCATAGAATGAATATATGGGCGCATGCCCACGGAGCGAAGATGGGTATCGAGTTTAATCATAACGGTCACTTCGCTCTTCCTGAATACTGCAACGGTATGCAGCCGATGAGCTCCACCGAAAGAATAATGCCAAACGGAAATCATGTGCGTCAGATGACGGAAGAAGATATGGAAATGGTAGCAAATTCGTACGCGGACGCTGCGCTTATGGCAAAAAGA